>JAJVIP010000023.1 GCA_022072025.1 Elusimicrobiota bacterium | reverse complement strand
ACGGACGTTTTGAGACGAGAAGCTCCGTCACCCATTCTTGATTGCCGCCCGGGCCGCGCATTTGGTTGCGCCGCTTCACGCGGTAGACGTTCATCCCTTTAAACGCGGCTGGCCGATCCGTGTACGACACGATCCAATCGGCTTTCAGCGTCTTCAGGGTCTTCACGAACTTTTCTTCTTCAAACCCAAAATCGAATAGATTGAATGTGCCCGGGTACGGCGGGTCGATGTAGAAAAACGTGTCCTCGCCGTCGTATTTTTTCAGCACGTCGGAATAGTCTTTATTGTGGACGACCACGTTTTTGATGCGCTGCTGGGCGCGGGTGATGTTGTTTTCGAAATCGATGGTCACGCCCGCGTTGGCGGGATTGAACGAACTGCCGCGCATCTTCCCGTAGGATGAACGAGTCAGGTAATACGACTTGTAGAACCGATCCATATCGGTTTCCGGTTTCAGTTTTTTCAACCGCTCATGGGTTTCTTTGTTGATGACCCATATGCGCTTGGCCAGCGCGGCGCGATCCTCTGTCGTGTGGTCGCGAATAAAGCGGTACATGAAGGCGATTTCGGAATCGCGGTCGTTCAGAATTTCTTGCGGCGATGGATCTTTGGCGAACAGAACCGCCGCGCCGCCCGCAAATGGTTCGACGTAGGTTTTGTGATAGGGAATGTACGCGGCGATCTTGTGCGCCAAGGCGCGCTTGCCGCCATAAGAGCCAAAGGCTTGGCGAACGCCTTTTTCGACGTCCGTTACTTGGATCGCAGGCCGTTCGTCTGCTCTCGTTTCAGTTGAAATTTCTGTTGGTTCCATTTCTACACCTCGCTAATGAATGTGCACCGGCAGTTGGGATGAATTGGCAGAAGGCTTCTCGCCTCATCCATGCCGAGCGTTTTGCCCAGCTTCTCGCCGGGGATGGACTCCGACACCGCCCGGCATTCGGGGCAGGCGTCGGACGACAAAAGAAAAACCACTTTCTCGATGCCCGCCTGATTGAGCGCGTCCAAATTTCCTTCGTTATAGGCGCGATTGGCTTCCGTTCGAGCGATCAGCTCCGCGGCCGAAGAGCGCGACACGCTTCTGCTGTGGCCTGCTCGCACAACATTTCCTTGCGCGTCAATCACGGGCCGCACGTTCACCGACGCGAAGGAATCAATTTGATCTTCAACGCGGGTCTGCAATTGTTGGAGGGATTCATTGGCCGCGATCCCTTCAAGAAGAGATTGGCGAAGCGACGCCTTGATCGATTCCGCGACATGGTTCGCCAGTGTCGTGGCGTTGTTGCGTAGAACCTCATCCAGCTCGCCGCTGATGTCATCGATGTCGCGGAGTTTATTCCGCCTGGCCGCGAGTTTGAGCGCCCGGACGGCGGCTTCCAGGGTGTGCTTTTCCAGAACACGAGCGATCCCTTCTTGGTCGATCAACTCCAAGATGATTTCCAGATCGTCCAGCCGCTTCATGGCGTTCGTGAATTTATATTGGCGCAGCGCGACGTCGTGATACCGAACCGTCAATGGCTCCACCGCAAGGTCGGTCTTTTCGATCTTCGGCGCGATTCGCTCGCGGACAATCGTTGGGACTCGCTGCGAAACCGCGTCTTTGATCCGTCGAAATTGATCCTCCATCGCCCGCACAAACCGGTTCTCCAGATCCAACACCGAGCGCGGCGTTTCAACAATCGTTTGAGAGGAAGTCAGTTTTCCTTTCACGACTTCGTCCTCGGCTTGCTGAATGAATTTCTCCAACTCCGGCATGCGTGGAGCGACGATGCGGCGAACTTCCTCCGGCGTGAACACACCGCCCTGCAGATAAATGTTGAAGATATCCGCCTGATCCTTCTCATCGATGGAACGCTTATTGAACTGGAACGACCAATCCTGAATTCCGAAACCCTGACGGATGATGCGCTTGGTGATTTTCTCGGCCAGTCGCATCTGAAACGGGAGGATGGTCTCGTCATAAAAGGTCTGCGTCTGATGTTCGCCAGTTCCGGAACCGATATTGCCGGTTTCGATGATGGAGACCTTGCTCGGCGGGACGCCGTAGACGGCGAGGATTTCGTTCCGCGTGAACTCGCGAAGGTCAAGAAACTCCATGTCCTTTTGGTTCACACCGATTTGCCGGTACTCGGTGTCGCCTTCCAGCACCAAGTCCGCATGCGCGAGGTCGGGGTTCCGCGCCCGGGCGTTCAAGAACTCGCGGTTCCGCTCCACCTGCTCGGCGGTTGAGTTCTTCATGATGAACGCGCCCTTGATCTTTCCGCCGTTGATGAAAAACGCCCGGTTATAGATCTGCGCGAACTTGTCCACGGTGATTGGCAGGATGAGCGATGCGAGCGGCGAGAGGCCGTAAAGGGTCGCGCCTTTGGTTCCGAGCTTGAAATGGATTATCTCATGCGGTTCGAAATCCACCCGTCCGCTTTTTGCGGCGAGCGAATATTTCGGCATCTGGACATAACCTTGGATCAACCCATGCTCGTTCGCCTTGACCCGCACCGTGGTGGCGTCCAGATTCCACAGCTCCTTTGGCTTCCCATCCGCGCCGCGCACGACCTCCATGAAAGCGTTCCCAAACACATGCGTGTCGCGGGTGATGTCGTCCAAGATCTCAAGAAAGGTGTCGTTGGGATTGCAGTTCGAAAAGAATTCGGAGAGCGCTTCGGCGTTTTGCTGATCGGGGTTGGGTTTTGAGGGAACCAGCGTATATCCGCGCGCCGTCACCGATTTGCAAATCACGCCGACCACTGCCCGCACCCATGAGGTCTGCTCGTACATCTGGTTGTAAATCTCCAGATCGACCTCCGGCAAGATTCCTTCGGACGCGCTCAACCCCAAAACATGCGACACCACCTGCCGCGAGGATTTCTCGACCTCGCCTTTAATCACATCAGGAAACAAAAACTTCGCCAGCCGTTCTTTGATGCTCATGCCAAATCCTCCACGAAACTGATCCGGCCTTTCGACCGGTATCCGCTCACCGCTTCAATCGCCATGTAAAGCGCGTCCAAAAGATCGTCCTCGCCTTTTGGGAAATGGAGCAGATCCTCTTCCAAGTCCGGCAGATTATCGGGAAGCCGGATGGCTCCGTTTTCAAACCGGACCGCAAGGCTTCGGAGCCGCCGCTGTTTGTCGCCTTGCGCGGAGACGCCTTCAATCGGCATGGATTTTGCCTCCGGGTCATCCCTCAATGCTTGGACAAGCGCGTGCTGATAGGCCGTGACCTCGATATTCACGAGACACGGCTTATAAACGCGGCAAATGCGTTTGATTGTTTTGACCTGCGCGGGAAACTCCATGTGTTCCTTGTGTGCGTCCAGAACGAAAATATCCTTGTCACCCTCCGGCACCCCGACCACGACATACGCGAATTTTGACTCCGACTCTTTGGCGGCCGCGGCCAAATCGACGCCGATGTAGATGTTCATGCTTTCGGGACGCTGGGTGTATCGGCAGGATCTCAGCCATTCGATTTTGAAGTCGGAGCCTTCCTGGCCAGATACGTCGTTCAACATCTGGCAGTAATAGCTGGCGGTGCCCATCGCGCCTTTAAGCTCGTCCAGCTTCTCCGGCGAAAACCGTTCGGGAAACAGAATCTGCCGCTGGCCGCTTTGGTCTTTCCATTCCGCCGACTGAACGATCTTCGTCCAATGTTTGAATCCCGCGTCCGCCAGAATTTGTCCGTACATGTCTTGCGAGTGCCACCTGGTGCCCACCAACACCAATTGGCCGTTCGGCTCGAGCGCGGGCAAGATCACGTTCTTAAACCAGTTCAGGAGTTTTAGCCGCTGGTGCGGGGTGTAACTGTTGTTGTTGCTCACGGGATCGTCCAACACGATCAAATCGTTGTGGAGCGAAACCAAATTCCCAAGGACGCCGCCCACGGAGAAGCTGGCTTCTTTGGAAATGCGCGTCCTCGGAATAACAATCGAATCCTCCGTCCACTTAGACGCCGTCGTTTCCCACGATCCGTAGCGGGCGAGGAATCGTTCGTTGGAGGTGATGTGTTCTTTGATCTCCCGCAGGAAATTGCGGGCGTTGGAGAGCGTCTCGTTCACGATCAGGATCCGCATGTTGCGGTCTTGAACCAAACGCCACAACGTGTAGGCCGTTGTGATGGCGGAGGATTTCATGTGGCCGCGCGGGGCCATCAGCATCAAGAATTGGCTTCGCAACAGCTCCTCAAACCAGCCCATGTGGAGCTTGGTGAACTGGTCGAATCCGAGGGTGCGCCGAGCGAAGATGAACAGGTCCCACAGCCTCTGCTCGGCCTCGGTCATCTCGAGGGCGGACTCGGGTTTCGCGCTCATGCCAAGCCTCGGGCGAGGGCCCGCCCCAGAAAAAATGTCGAATAAAAAATTATGGGGTACAGGGGCCAAAAGTGTCGACAAAAAACCAAGGAGGGTGCATCCCCCATTTGGCGTCCGAAATTTACGCTATTTGAAAATCGTTTCACCACCGCTTCTCCGACGGTGGGAGTCTCTTGACATAATGACGCATTAAGTCCAGCAGGAACCCTATTCAATTGCACCGTTTAACCCTCCTTCCCTTGCGTTTCGGCATCGACCGTCACCGCCCTCTCCACCGCCGCCGCGATGTCGACCCCAGCCTCGCTCAGGTTCTCTTTGGCGACATTTGTCGCCTCTGTCTTTTTGCCCTTTCGCTCGATGATGAACTCGCGAAAACGAACCGTATCCTCTGCGGTAGCGCTCTCGAAGATCGGCTTGGAAAGCCTCGCGCCTCCGAGAGACGGCACCGTCGAGTCATTCACGTATTTCCACATGAGCGCCGACATCTTTTCATCCGCTTTGCGAGATTTGACGAACATATTCTTGATGAGGCGAAGTCTCGTCTTCCAAACCAAGAGTTCGATTTGCTGATAAATCCGCGCGATGATCGGATTGCCGCCGCCGGGGAAATCTCCATCGGGCATTTTCTCCAAGTGGTACAGGAGCGTCGTTCTCGCGATCCCCGCTTTCTTCGCCGCCCGGAACGGATTCTCGCCCCGGCGAATCATGTCCAGCGCTTCGTTTATTTTTTCAACGGAATGTTTCTGTCCGTGCCGCTTGGTGAGAGCCATTCCGCGCGATCCGCCGCCCGAAGCCGCTCCCGCATCTGTTTCTGATACTTCCGTTGGTAATCTTTTCGCCACTCGATCCAACACCCCGCGTGATAAATTTGATTGCAAAACCACGGCCACAAAACTTTTCCGCACAACCGGCATTTTCGTTTCGGCGGCTCCGCGATTTTTTCCCTGTTTAATATTCTGGCCTTTGCATTCATCTATCGTCCATCAACTTTCAAACTGTCTACGGCACACATTCGTGTGCTTTCTTCTGAACGGCGCTTCAAAGGGATCTTCGCGATGACTTCGGATTTCGAGTCATGCCATACGCCCATCACGCGAGGCAAAATGTATTTGTCGTTCGTGATCACGCATCCTTCTTCCATCGCGTCGAACAAAACCTTGCCGTAGTTGTGCGCGTCGCAGTTGGTTCGGGGAAGAATGAACCAGAGATCGATGTAGGCATAAGACTCGATGGGCTGTAGTTTCTCGCGCCGCATTAACATTCGGAGTTCAAACCCAACCAAGCTGATATAACTCCGCGCTTCTTGGGTCAGGATGTCCCGGCAATTGCGGCCCATGCGAACCGGATGCATACGAGCATTGGTGGAAGGGCACAGCGGCAGGAAGAAGAGAATTCCATCGGTCAGCGGCTGAAAGGAGATGGTCATACCCGCCCTGCCTCCACAGGCTGGTGACGAGGATGACACCCTTCAACGTTATCCCTGTTACACGCGCACGCGCGCACGCGCGTAACGGTCCTTATGTAGCAGGGTGTCATCCGCGTCACCAGGGCCCGGTTTTGGGCACCCCTATTCATGGTATTCGCTTTGATTTTCATCGGTTTTTATCGTAATGCCCAGGAAACCCCGCCTGCGCTTGTCCCTCCACCGTTCAAACCCTCGTTTGAGCACCTCCTCCGAGAATTTTTGGAGAGTGCCGGGGTACTCGCCCCAATTTTCAGCCCACAACTTCCACGAGCTGAACAAATCTTCGGTGGTAGACCGAACGGAGGGATGAACAAAACAGTGATCTTCCATCCACCGCCGCATCGCGTCTTGGGACTCGAAGTATTCCTCCGTGGCGGATAAGACAACGGCAGGCGGATTGAGCCCCGTTCGTTGCCATTCCAAGCACCCTTCCAGTGCCCACCGCAGGATGCCATCCGATTCTCGAAGCAGACGCTCCGGCAACGTCTTGTCGCGTTTTTCTTGTGGAATAGTGACCGTGAACGGAATCAGGTGAAGCCGACGCCGCATGGCTTCGTCCACGTCTCGAATGGCGGGCTTGTGGTTGCCCGCGATCAGGAGCTTGAACTGCGGCTTGTACTCGAAGAAATCCTGCCGCATGAACCGCGCCGAGATTTTGTCGCCGCCGGTGAGCGACTTAATCCGGGACTCGGCCCATCGCCTGCCTTTCTCTACTTCAATCGCGGTGACAAGGCGCGCGCCCATCAGATTTGCCAAATCCGTCGGATGCCGGTCAGATCGGGACTCCATGAAGGTATCCATCGCGGCGTTGGTCGCGTAATCGCCGAGGATGGCCGCCAGCGTGTTCACGAACACCGATTTGCCGTTGGCTCCCGTGCCGTAGAGAAAGAAAAGCGCGTGTTCCGTTGTGACGCCCGTGAGCGCGTATCCAGCGACCCTCGCCAGATACCGTTGAAGATCCTCATCCCCGCCCGTTACGTCACTCAAAAACGATTTCCAAGCGGGACAATCGCCTTTCGGAATGGCGTTCGACATTTTGGTCATGTAATCGGATCTGGCGTGAGACAATGTCTCGCCTGTTTTCAAATCCAACACCCCGCCGCGCGTGTTCATCCTCCACATATCCGCGTTCCATTGCTCGGATGTGGCGGCGTGTTTGCGGTCCGCCCGTGCCATACGCTCCACCGCCGCCACCGTGGTTGCTCCCGCGACTTTGGCGGCGATTTTTGGCTTCTTGCACCGCGCCGACGCGGCCCGGCAGATGAGCCGCGCCAAATCGTAGGCTTTGAGCGTGGTTTCGGTTCGCCAACAAGCGCCATCCCACATGAGCCATCGGCCCCACGCCGCCACATACCGCCAATCCTCAGCATGTTTTTCGGTGAACTCGAGCGCGAGCGCGTCGTCGGTAAACCCGGGCGGCCGGATGTCCTCCTCTTCCACCTCCGCATGTGTTCCGTTCTGGAACACCGGCGCATCCTCCGGCGGATAGCGGGCGATGCTGGCTGAGATATTTTCGATTTCCTTGTCTTCCAACGGCGGGGAGCATCGTTTGAGGTTCACGGTTTTGAGCGCGGCGGCAATTTCGTCTGTTTCCAAACCACGCCTGCGCATGGAGCCGGCGAGACTGGCCAGTGTCGCGTTGCGTTCGCCCTCCGGGATCGCGCCATTCGTGTGGCCATTTGTTCCATTTAGGGTTGGCGCGGCGTGATGCTCGCGGTTTTCTTCCAGCTCGCGCACAGTGTTGGGGATCGCGGCCATGTGCGCCTCCGAATCCATCCATGTGTAAGGAACGCCATCAATGATGGAACCGGGAGCCACCACATAACCGCCGTCGGCTTTGAGATCGACGCCGGGCAGAAGCCCGTTCCGGCTTTTGAGCGGTTCCTCCAACAAATAATAAAGGTGCCACCCGCCGCTTGGGGTCTGCGCCATGAGCGTCGGCGTGATGCCCTTAACTTTTCCGATGGATTCGCGGCCCTTCGCGCCATTTTTCACGTCGATGTCGACCACCGCCAGCTTCGAGATCATGCCGGTGGCAATGCCGATGTTGGCATCGGGGTATTTTTCCCACCACCGCTTGGCGGCGAACACGGATTTGGTGGCGTCTTTGAAACCATTCGGCGTCAGCGGACGTTTCGCGTTAGGCGCGACCGGGAACACGGCCCAACCGAGTTCGATGTAGGCGAGAGCTTGTTCCAGACTCACGATGAAACTCCGACAGGAATGGCGGAATCGGAGCGGTTGCGTCTTTGAAATGTATTCAACGCCCGCATGATCTTCTGATGATTGAATCGCAGGTTGAGAAGGCAGGAGGCTTTGTACCGCGTGATGGGGCCCTTTAACACCTCGTGCGGTAAATATTGAAGCTGTTTTGGCGTGGGCGGGCTTTGAAGCCACCGGCGGGACTTGTGCGCCGCTTCTTCTGTTTCGTTGGAGTTCATCCAATCGTCGGCGGAAGCGAGGCACGCGATGCGGTCGCCGACATACAACACTTGAGGCCATTGGCCTTCGGCGCCGCCCACCGCGTGCCATAGGCCGTTCATCTCCAGAACTACGCTCCACGCCACAAATCCCGTGGCGGCAAGGATCGATCCGTCCCCGTTCACGTCGCACCATTGGAAGGACGACCGCGCCAAAAGATCGATCTCGGTCATCTCAAAATCATCCAGCGTCTTTTCTTTGGCGACGGGGAATTCATGGCCGCAGAACGGGCACTCGCGCACCCGAATTGGCACCTCCGCCTCGCATTCGGGACAAATTTTTAATGGCGGAACGCCGGAACGCTCTTTGTCCGCCTTCTCATGGTCATCCAAATCAATGTCTTGTTCCAGCGAGCCGTGCGTAAGCGCCGACGTCCCAAAATCCAAAACAACGCAATCGGTTTTGACGAGGCCTGGATAGCGGTCCGGCTCGATTTTTCTTAACCCGCGCCCAACCATCTGAACGAAGGTTGATTTATGGGAACAGGGGCGCAAAAGAACGACGCAGGATACGGGCGGGCAATCCCACCCTTCGGTCGCCACCGCCACATTCACCAACACTTGCGTCTCGCCGGAATCCAATCGCTGAAAAATAGATTCGCGCACGGCATCCGGCGTTTCGCCCGTCACCATCTCGGATGTAACGCCCGCCGCTACAAACGCCGCCAGCACATGCTCCGCGTGAGCGATGGTGGAGCAAAACACGACCGTTCTCCGCTCGGCCGCTCTTTCCCGCCAATGACGCACGATGGCGTCGGTGATGGGTTTTCGGTCCATGATCATCGCCACCTCGTTCATGTCGAACTCGGAAGCGAGCCGGCGCACATTTCTCAACTCCTCTTGAACGCCGAGATCAATCACAAACGTGCGGGGCCGAACCAATTGGCCAGACGCGATCATCTCACCCAATGTGATTTGGTCGGCGCAGTTGTTGAAAATGTTTCGAAGCGATTTTCCATCACCGCGATTGGGCGTGGCAGTGACGCCGTAGATTTTCAGGCGGTTGTTTTTTGTTTTGGCCGCGTCGATGATGCGCCGGTAGGTTGCGGCTTCCGCGTGGTGCGCTTCGTCAACTACCAGCAAATCCAGCGGAGGCATCAGGGACAGATTATTTTCCCGCGACAACGTCTGCACCATCGCGAAGACCGCGTCACCGTCCCATGACTTCGTTTTCGCGTCAACGACCGAGACGTTCAGATGCGGATTCACCTTGCGGAACTTGTCCATGTTCTGCGCGGTGATTTCGTCGCGATGCGCGAGAACCGCCGCTTTTCCGCCGTGGCCGTTCAGCATTTGGCCGACCACGGCGGAGAGCATGATGGTTTTTCCGGAACCCGTCGGAGCCACGCCGAGCGTGTTGCCCCGTTCAAGAAGCGCTTTGACGCTCTTCTCGACGAATTCCTTCTGGCGAACGCGGAGAATCATGGAACGCGACCGCCCTTGGTTAGAACTTCAAGTCAGGTTGAGACGAAGCCGCGACCACTGCAGGTTGTTGAGTTGCGGGACTTGGAGCGGCGGGTTTTGATTGAGCGGGATCTTCGCCCTCCACAAAGAACTTGGAAACCTTGTTTCGCTTCTTGCCCTCGTACTCATCCACGATGACGTGAGCGCGGCAGTATTTGTGAAGATATTCGTCGGTGTCGAAATCAAGCGAACCGTCGTACGGCAAACCCAACGCGTGGTTCACGCGGAGCCAGATACCGTGTCCAGGTTGCTTGGCGGGAATGAACGTCACCGTGTGGAAACATCGGCCCACCGTCTTTCCTTCAAAGGTCATGATGTCGAAGGTGAGATCGACCTTCTGGCGTTTGGTCTCGTTGGTGAGCCCGTCCGTTTTATCGACGACCTCGACAATGTAATCGCCTTCCGGCGCGAGCGGAAAACCAGCGCTTTCTTCTTTGGCGTCTGCTTCGATTTGGACTCTCATGATTTGCCTCCTGCGGCCGGAGCCGCTTCTTTGGGAATGGAATTGGGTGTGGTTGGTTTGAAGACGGCTTCAAAGGCGGAGTACGGATTTTCTCGTGGGAGCATGATGGTTTTGTCGTTCAGCTCGTCCACGCGAGAACCCCATGTGCCAAGCGGCCCGCCTTGAAACGTGACGTAGTAAGCGGTGCCTGATCCCAACGGCTTTTTAAAGACGTAGCCGATCATGTCCGCCTGCGCCGCAACGAAGGCTCCGGCCTTACCAGGCATGTTGATCCCAGCCGGCGTGATGGGATTACCGTTCGCGTCCAACTTCGGCTCTTTGCAGTGCGCGATAAGAATCACGAGTTTCTTCGACGCCTTGAGGAATAGCGTCAGGCTTTCGACGCGGCGGCGATACTCGCCCCACAATTCAAAACCATCCACGCCTTGCTTGCGCTCGGTGATGGTTTCAAGGCCGCGCGCATGAGCGATCTCGTCCTCAAGCCAATCACTCAACACGTCAACCGTGTCGATCACAATCGTCTTGATGGACGGTTCTTTCACAACCGCCTTCAACACGTCGCGGAATTCGTTCAAGTCCGCGATGTTGTGAATCCGGCCCGACACGCGGTCACCACCGCTCGTCTCGAGTTCCAAAACGTAGGAATCGGGAAACGATCCGGCGAAGGTGGACTTGCCCGATTTCGGATGACCAACCAAAATGAACAACCCTTCAGACGGAAGCCCTGTCTTTGGTTTGGTGCGGTACGGAACCAACGTCGGTCCCGAATTTTTCACTTCTTGGGTTGATAACCCTTCTGTTTTCTTCTCTGTCGTCATGCTGTCGCCTCCTTAATTTGTGAATGAATTCAAAACATGAAGTGGGGTCTATCGAGCGCCTCTTTGAGGCTTTTCGCGGCCAGAAACGCTTGGAACGAAAGGTTGAGGTCGAAGAGTTCTTTTGACTCGAAATCGATGGGTGGTTTTTTCCCGAAGCGAACGATGATCGCCTCTTCGACTGGAAGCCCGTAGGTTTCTCGAAACGCCTGGGCGTAGGCGGCGACTTGCAATGCGTACTCCGTCCAAATTCCCGACGATGTTTTCCAATCGAGGATGATGAGCTTGCCCTTGCGCCGACCGAGGGCGTCCAAACTTCCACCGTATCCGTGTTCGACGCTCGCCACTTTGGTGTCACCCGCGACCAACTCGATGCCCGATTTCATCCACCAGTCCCGGAAGGATTGGACAGGCCCCTCGATCACTTCCGGGACTGACTTGGGTTCTTTGCCGTGGATGATGAGATCGATGAATGCGTGGGCTTGGGTGCCGAGATCGGCGGCTTGATCTTTGATTTGATCGGGACGTTTCTTGGCGTCCCTCAGAATTGTTTCAATCCACGGTTTGTTGAGGACGATTCGAGCGAGATCTTTCCCGTCGAGACGTTTGAGGAGAGCGGATTCAACAGAAGCGAGCGCTTCTTTTTTCGCCCACGGCACGAGGGCGGGCTTGTTGATTACCGATAGAAATCCGGTCACGCTCGGATAACGTGCCGTCTCACCGCCAGATGACACGTCGTACAGATGAGATTTGCCTTCGACAATGAGGTCGACGTTGTACTTCGGCTGCAGGTTCGGGAGCGCGTTCATGACTCGCGCTCCAATTTCAGAAGGAACTCCTCGATGGCGGGATGAGGTTTGGCGTTCACGCGGCCTGGAGTGGCTTCCTTGTCCTGTTCGGACGGTTCAAGGTGGAGGCGCTTGATCGCTTTCCCAAGAATCACGTCGAAACTTTTCATCAACCGCCAAACGAGGTCGTCATCGACTTTATGAACCGCGACCAAGCCGCCGATCACGAGCGCTTGTTCCTCGAAACTTTCGAGAATTATTTGTTTGGCTTCATCCCTGCTGATCATTGAATACGCTCCCTTGGGCTGCTTACCCCTCACCGTTAAAAGGGGGTCTAAGGCCAATTTTGGGGACATGAATTCAGGAGGCGGGATGATCTTCTTCAAATTTCCTGATCGCTAACTCCGCTCTTTGGCGGCGTTTCTTGGCGGTTTGATAGTTGAGACCCGCCGATTTTGCGTAAGCGGACATTGATTGCCCGTAGACCCGGGTTCCAATAAGGAGAAGTAAATCTTCTTCGCTCAGCCGGCTGGCATTCTGGTGGAACCTCAACCGCTGGATTTCCTTTTCTTCCGAGAGGCGGCGCTCAATTGCCTCGACATCGACATCCTCTTCTCCCTGCAGATCGGAAAGGTCATCCAGATCCATCGGTGTCTCGGGCTCTGACTTGATCCATTGACGGCGATAATCGGCGTGAAGATAATGAACGGTGTCGTTAAAAACTTTTTGAACGAATCGTTCTCGGCGGCGCTGGGGATCGAGACGGCTTATGACCCGCAAAAATGTCCAGACGATGTTCTGCCAGCGCTCATCCAGGTCCGAGTCCCAATGTCGCTTCTGCCAGTGGATGGATACAAGAGCCGGCCAAAAAATCGCGAGCAGAACGGTTCGCCAATGGTGGTTTTGATCCACGCAATGCGCCTGAAAAATAATTCGCAGAATGCCGTCTTTTGATGGGTCCTCCGATCCCCCTTTCCGCATGAAATCGACGACGTCCATCCACGTGTTAAATGGGCGCATCGCGACATGCTTCCGGCTCAATTCCTGAAGTATTTGCTGATAGTTCGGGCACTGAATTTCCTTCTCGATCCTTTTCCAATCATGTGTCCGTGATGAATCCGCCATACCGCCTCCTCGAGGCGGGCATGGCTCGGACTTGGTTGTAGGTCAGGGTTCAACCCCGCTTACATTCCGGCCGCATTGCGCGCCTCCGAGACAAGGCGCGACAGCGGATGTGGCGGGCGCCACACAAAAAATACCAGACATAAAAAAACCCCAAGGGACACGAATCCCAAGGGGTTTCAGACGTGGAAAATGACCCTAAATCAATGAGAAACGGTCTTTTTAGGGCGGAGTAGGGTTAATTCTTGATGAGAAACGACGGGGAGGAGGAACTACTCGGCGGCCCAAACTAGCGGTTCACTGGGCCTGTACGACAGGACAAAACCCAGATCAAGGGCACGATCCAAATGTTGGTGAAAGGATGGATGGACGGCATTGATCTTCGTTAACGCTCGATAAATTGCGGCGGAAACAGATTTTCGGGCTCGATCCAAATCATCACTCTGATGCCTCATCCTTCCACCAAGGCCAGTGGCCCGCCCAATTTCCACTAACAGGGTTTCCCGGTCCTGGAGGAGCGTGGCTTTTCGATCACCGCTTGCCGTTTCCAATTCTTCTTCGATCTCGTCAATCCGTTCTTTGTAATCATTGAGCGCTTTTTGATCCAAGATGGTGCCTGCGGAGCCTAAGATAATCGTCTCATCTTGCTGTTTGACCACAGCGCGTAGTAACGACACGATGATATTTTGACCGGGATTTCGGATAAGACGGGCAATATATTCCATGCCTATTGAGTGGCGGACTGTTTTAGTCAGATCCTGAAACACGATGGTCCATGTCGCACCATCTTTCCTCAGAACACATCTGTCTTTCGTGGGCGGCAAGACGGCGGCAAGGGTGTCAGGAACCATGTCCGCAATGCTCTGTTTTGCGGATAGGCTCCCATTCCAGGTCACCGCGTCGGATAGTGGAATAAACGCCGCCTTTCTTCCTCTTAACAATCGGTCGCACTCCGGTTTCCAATGGCGCTCCGTTGGCGAAAGCAACACAAACGGGCGATCATCTTTCGCCAAAAGGCGTTCGGCAACCGTCTGTAGGTCAGCCGGGCAGGATTGCACTGTCAAAATCAGCGGAATATTGACGCCGACTTGCGGCGAGTAGGTCCCTACCTGACGAGTAAAAAGGAGTCCATCGATTCCGTGATCGTCAGACTTGGCCCCAAGCGCTTCGGCAATGGCACCGCCAACCGCAGTGAGGTTTAACTCGGCAACAACGGTGTCGGTCCTGTCAATCTGCGCCGTATCGCACCGCTTCGGCTCGCATCGGCACACGGAAACAAGGTCGTCTCGCTTGTGTTCGACGACAGCATGGTCGCACCCGCATTGCGGCTTCGCACGGCATGGGACCGAAGTGGCCAATCCCTGCGTGGGCTTCAGGTACGGTTTGACTGAATCGAAATGAAGCCCAAGGACTTCCTTCCAGTCAACAATGGCCCGGACACCGCCGGGAGACGTCTCAAACGCGGACCAAATCGCCCTGTTTCTCATCTGGCGTCTCCTGTTCATCGGGGCGGCGAATAATGAATCCGCGCTCCAGCAGAAATCTCTCCAACGTGAGGCCATCGTGATCACGGACATAGTGAGCCACATTGGACGGAAGCAGCGTCAGCGTTCGAGGCGTCTTCGCGTCCGCAAATTTGACGGAAAAGCTGGCGCGGACAATTCGTGCGCTCGGATGAATTTTTCTCTCGGTCCGCTCCCAAGAGGCGAAGAGATCATCAGCCCTGCGAATCTCACGCTCGCCTTTCGGTCCGCCCCAGAGAAAGTGGACCTCTTTGAGCCGAATCCACTCGATTTCAGCGAAGCCATCGCACACAAGGGAGGCCGCACCAGCCGCTCTCAGCGGTTCCAAGGTGTATTTCTCCTCGCCGGGGAAAAAATTTTCATCTCCAAAGATGCGAAATCCAAACTGCTTCCGGTAAACCTCTTTATCCTTTTTAGAAGCAGCGTGAATCCCGATTTCTTTCGTTGCGGCATCGTATCTCAAGACATCGAACACCTCAGGGCGAAAGCAAACGCTGCCTGATTTTTCCTTGTCCATGGTTCCTTCCCGCTTGTAAAGGTCGCCGTGACGAACCATAAACCATACTCCATCGTCTTGCGAAAAAAAGAACACCCGGCAATTACCCCCTCTCTTCCTACTCAGAAACCACTCACTCAAATCGGATTCAAGCGCTTTTATTTGGTCGGCGTCCGGCGGCGTGAATTCTGGGACAGGATTTTTTTCAACTTGGAAATATTCAAAGGAGCGGGGCCGGTGAATGAACTGTTCCGCGTGTTTTCGTTCCAATAATTCTCGGTTCTTAAGAAACATCTGGATCGCGACATCCGCAGGAGTGATGTCGGCCCCTTCCAAATCGATGCCGTGCTCCTTGGCTTCATGAACGAGTGTTTCCGCGCCATCTTCCGACGCCATTTCGTGAATCAAATAAAGTTGGTCGGAAAGTTCTTTTGGCGTTTCCTCGTCGGGAGCCATAAGAACGCCCACCAATCTGGCGAAGTCGAATTCGGTCGAAGATTCAAGGGCGGCAACATCGACACCGCGGCGGGAAAAGTATGACTGGAATGGTAAGAGCAACTGCGAGAGATGATTCGGGGATACGACTTTAAGCGCTTCTGGGTTGGAGAAACGGCGAAGGTTGAGGGTTGCCACGTTGGAGCTCCTTTTTAGGAGGGGCCGGCGGAGAAGCTCAAAAATCGTGGCGCCAATCTTCGTTCATGGGCGTCGCCCATGAAACGGAGGGAGGTAGATCAGGCCTCGTTCCAGATCTTCAGTTCACTACGGTCTCCTCAGAATTTAATTTGTGAGGCTAACCCATCAACAACACAAACCAACTCTAGGGACCGAGCTTGCGAAGGGGATAGGACAACCCAAGAACGGCGAAAAACGTGTCATTTTATCAAGATTTTTTTAATAGGCAATCTGAAAATGGCCGAAAAAAATGTCCCCATGTGCCTGCCAATTCAGGCCTTTATTCATCGTAGGGCATTGTCCTTGATTAGTTGCCCCAACGAAGGTAGGTCTGTGTGGATAACCAACCGCCGCCGCAGCGATTGCTGACAACAAAAGAGGCCGCGGCCTTTCTAAAAATATCGGTTTGCACGCTTCGGCGGTGGGTGTACCTGGGAGAAATCCGGGCGGTTAAATTAACCAAGCGGACATTTCGGTTCGAGCCGGAGACATTGTACCGGTGGGTCCGCTTGCACAATTCATAAATTGGGAGGAGCAATCGCATGGCTGTCACATTAAGGAAACGAGGGAATTCCTACTCCGCTTATTGGCGGGAGGGTGGGAAGGTGGTGGAAAAAGCGCTTGGCACAGACGGGCGCATGGCCAAAATCAAAGTCGGAGAACTTGAAAAACAGATTCGAGATAAAAGAAGCGGCGTCGACCGGGAAATAACCTGGGAAGATTACAAAGAAAAATATCTCACCTTCATCACGCCTGACCACGCCAAGGACACGGTCATTCGGGCCAAATCCGTCCTGAATAATTTTGACCGCGCCATGAAAATACGCCGGCTCACGGATTTGACGCCGGAGGTATTGGAAGAGTTCAAAGGGATCCGAAAAAACATGGGCATCATGGGCACCACAATCAATCGCGAGTTGGTCACTCTCAAGACCATGATGAAAAAAGCCGCCGAGTGGGGTTACGCCTCCACGAATATCTGGGGCGTCCGGAAAATGCCGGAGGTGAAGCGCCATCCTGTGTTCTTCACGATGGAGGAAATCGACAAACTGATCGCCGCCGCCGACCCGTTCTGGCGGGTGGTTCTTCATTTGGGCCTATATGCGGGACTTCGCTTGGGCGAAATGCTCAACCTTCGCTGGGTTGACGTTGATTTTCAAAGGCGGCGACTCAAGGTCGCCCCCAACGAACAATGGAACCCCAAAGACCGCGAGGCGCGCGAGATCCCATTTCACCCGGACCTCTTGGATTGCCTCAAAGCGTGGGAAAAGGTTTCCCCAGGGCAAACGAACGTTGTTCCGTGGAACTCTAAACCGAACATCCTTTCGGTCAATTTTTCAAGGCTGAGAAAACGCGCGGGCATCAAACGGGGGTCGCTCCATACATTGAGACATTCGTTCGCGTCGCATTTGGCGATCCAAGGCGTCGACATGAACCGCATCCGTTCCATGATGGGTCATTCCTCCATCGTCACCACGCAAATTTACGCGCACCTGCTGCCGTCCAGCAGCGACACCGCCGTCACGAAAATCCCGTCGATGAAAGAGCGCCAAAATGGTCACCACACCCTGCCCTTGGCGGCCGGCACTCAAAACACACCGGAGCCCGCGCCAGCTCCCACAAATCAAACCAATTCGTATCAAACAAACGCGGATTCAAATAAAATGGCGGAATGTGCAGCCGCTTCTCCCGCGTTAGTTTGATTGATGTCCTTCGAAAACGATTTCTTTTCGAAGGCCCTGACATTGATTTGCTCCCCGACTACAACATCGCGCCCACCGACCTCGCCTGTGTCGTCGTCCAAGAAGGCGACAAACGTTTTCTCAAACGAATGATGTTCGGCCTCATCCCGCACTGGGCGAAAGACCCCAAAATCGGCCTCCATTGTTTAAACGCGCGCGCGGAAACAGTGGCCGAAAAGCCATCGTTCCGGGACTCCTTTAAAAATAAGCGGTGCTTAGTGCTAACGGACGGTTTTTTTGAGTGGGCGCGCGAGGGAAAGAAAAAAACTCCCTACCGCGTGATGATGAAAGATCACGCGCCATACGCGATGGCGGGGCTTTGGGACCGATGGAAGCGGCCAGACGGGAAGGAATTTGAGACGTTTTCAATCGTGACGACGGAACCCAATCA
This sequence comes from Elusimicrobiota bacterium, assembly GCA_022072025.1. Taxonomy (NCBI): domain Bacteria; kingdom Pseudomonadati; phylum Elusimicrobiota; species Elusimicrobiota bacterium. The sequence continues at coordinate 4,419 of JAJVIP010000023.1, read as the reverse complement.
ACTGGTCGCCACAATCCATGACAGGATGCCGGTAATTTTGGGGCAGGAGAATGAGAACCTGTGGCTCGCGCCTTACGTCAACGATACAAAAACGGTCATGCCTCTTCTGAAATCCTACGCGCCGGATGTTATGGAGATGGTCGCCGTCTCCTCAGCGATGAATTCCTCCAAAAATAAATCAGCGGAATGCATACAATCTCTTCAACCATGAAATCAGTTCCCAAAAAGGTAACCACAGAATTCTTGCTCAAGGGGTGTCTCTATGCATTGCAGCAATCCGGGTTTTTGCTGGAACAAGCTGTCTGTCTGTTCGAGAAGAAATATTACTCTGGCTGTGTTGTTCTTTCTGCTTTTGGGCGAGAAGAATTGGGTAGGTCGAGAATCATCGAAGGATTGCTAAAAAAGAATCATACGGCTCCCGGATCAATTACCACCCAAAATATTGTTCGCCTCTGCGACAACCACATTGAGAAGCAAATGCACTCTCAACTAAGCATTACAATGCGCGGATCAAAAGGATCACAAATTTCCGATTTGATGCAGATCATGATGAAATCCAAGCCTGGCTCTTCGGAATATATTACTGCCGATAAAAATATTTCCGAAATACGGGAAAAACTTAAACATCGTAAACCAAACGAAAGGCATCGGGCCCGGGTTCTTGCACTCTATGTCGACTTGGACGAGAAAGGAAATGGATGGACAATGCCTTGTTTAACAAGCAGAGAATTGGCACATGAATTTCTAATTGATGCCATTAATGATTATTCGTTGAATATGCACAGGATTGTCGAAAAAAACGTTAAGGCTCAAGATCCCATTCTCTTCAATATTTTGGATTCATGGAAACAGTGGCCAGAATTCTGGAAACCATTGTGGCCCGAACCATGACATATCGGCGAACGGTGTAAATAATGGAACATACTCTGTTGAAATCTTTTCTTGTGCTGAACGTCGGCCTATTTTTTCTGGGGTATAGTTCTATTGGCATACTGCAGGGAGAGGAAAATATCCCAACAGGAGTCATGACCTCTCAACAAGACGATTATTTGCTCCCCTGGGTTCCGACACTGTCTCACGCAAAAGCCAAGACCACCATAAAATCCAAAAATCACCCATCACGAGTTGAAGAAATTATTCAAGAAGCTTTCACAGCCATTTATGACGGGCGCTACGAATTAGCGGTCAAAAAATGTGAAGACGCACTCCGGATTGACTCGATGAATGCGACGGCAATTGGCCGGATGGGATCTGCATTCTATTTGGATGGTGAGCAGGAAAAAGCCATTACACTTTGGAAACGGGCTCTCGAAATGGAACCCAACAATCAAACGGCGATCAGATATTTGGGGAAGTTAACCGAAAAATAGGCATGATTTCGGACTAATAATCTAAATTTCTTCCGTAATCAAATTTTGCCTTGGACACGCCTCATCTCATTCAATTCTCCTTCCATTAACGGCCTCCCAGCGAGTATTCCAGTCTCTATGTATTCCTTGCACTCATCAGTCGTACCATAAAACTTGTAAAGTTCTTGCCTTCTTGCCGGGTCTTTACAGTTGAAAAGTTCCAGGTATATTTTTTCGAGCCTTCGGTTTTCCGCTCTTCCACAAATGAACCCAATAAAAAAATGAAACAAACAATAACATGCGAATCCTGCTGCGACTAAAACAATAATTACCGATGCGAGATAGACCATTTTTATATATGCCTCAGATTAAATTCGCACTCCCCAAAATGGAAAATATATTTAGCTCTTGGCACTGTTTTGTCTTTTTTCAAAGCACTCACAATCACATTGCCGATCGTCCATAGGCATTTCCGAGCACGGCCCAAATTTTCTGTCGGGCGACACTACTGACCTCGAGGTGCCATAAAAGAACTCCTCGCGAATTGAATGCGCCATCAGGTTATGGCCACATTTCCCACATTGATCATCTCCAATATTCATCGCTAAATCGTTCATCTCTGGACATTCACATTTATACAGTTAGGGTCCGCGTCGCACGACATTTTTCGACTGGATTCCTGCATACCATCCCCCACACCCCTCAAGACGGCTACCAACGCCTGACGGTTACAACCGGAAAGAAGAAACACTGAGTAAATGCTAAAGCCGAATATCAGAAATTTTCGCATATCCATTCCCTCCTATTAATCCACGCACCCCCCTAATATAAATTCATCTAGTGATATTTCTGTGACAATCTGTCGATAATTCAAATATGGCGGGCCTAAATTGAATCCAAATACAATTGCATTACAGGAAGGAAAGTGAGAGCTGGGGAATTGCTCTAATCAGACAGGGCGCAATCCTATTGCGGCAGGAACCCCAATTGACCATCATTTGATAAGTTGTTCGGGATTAGTCCCACCTCTGCGAGGCGACAACATCCCCAGTTTTCACATCCAAAAGCCTTACGACAACCAAATCCTGAGGAGCATTTGCAGACCCCATTCTGGAAAAGCTTATAAAACCAATATGTGACGCTCCGGACATCTTGCCGATTTGTTGAACCTGCTCAGGAGAGACGGCTCCAGTCATTTGAAAATGTATCTCCGCTAATAATTTTTCAATTTTACTCCTGTCGACTATCCTGAAATTTTTGTGGTTTTTTCCAGCACTGATATAAGCTGATTCGGTTTTGCTGAGAAGATCTGTTTTCATTCCTTCTTTCCATTCCCTAACATTAAACCCGGCACAACTTGCGCACTGTATATTGTCAACGACAAACGCAACCGAGACATTATCTCCAATGTAAATTAACTTGGATAATTCATCAAAAACCTGGTCTTCCTGCTGAACCCGAATACCACCCAACGTACCGCTTAGTGTCAATAAAGATCCATTACGGCTAACAGTCAACTCGATTGGTTGATGCGGTGAATTAATAATGTAATCAAAATAATCTATTCGATCGTCTCGGGTTTCTATTTCCCTCCCATTAAATGAACTGATCGTATCACCAACTTTTAAACCCATGCTTTCTGCTGCGGAATTTTCCCAAACTTTGGAAACATAAAACTTATTCTTATTTACTTTGGTGATAACACCAAGAACACCCCTGGCATCAACGTTGTTTCTTGTGGTTAACCCCGCGCATCCAAAAAATAAAAAACATGTGAGCAACGGTATTAATAGAAATTTATTCGTCAGCATCAGATTAATGAATCCACAAGTAATCCGTTGCGGTAACTTTTCTCAAAATGACCATTTAGAATTCCTCCAATTCATTGCTCTATAAAGCACGAGTCGCGCAATTGGGGCTAAGTATGGGGAAAGCGTAAGACGGAATTGGCTGTAAATCAATGGGATTTGAAAAAATAACAATGCCGCCCTATGTATATTTCTCATCAGAATTCGTGCCAAAGGTGCCATCGTATTTTGTTTTCCCATACACTTTTCCCATACTCCGCCCTATTTCTTCGCCCGGAGTGCTGGCAAATTCCGAATCTTTCCCATACGTTTTCCCATACAGCGATGCTCACTCTTGCTCACAACTGCTCATTCCTGCCCACTTCGGGCGATCCCAAAATACCGCCTTGGATTGCTCCAAATTTTCTCGAAATCAGCCAAGAAACGACGATGCCCAACGGAGCGCGAACCCGCGTTTTATCGACGACGTTTGCAATTTCCGTCGAGGGAATTGGCTTTTTGGGGAGCGACTTTAGTGAGGGCTGATTCGGCGGGGAATTAGGCTGGGCGAATTCTTACTGCGCGGGCCGCGGAACCATCGTAATGGCATCCCACGTAGTATCACCAAAATAAGAGTGTTTGATTTTCATACGTTTTCGAGCGATTCCCGAATCGTTGCCATACATTCTGCCATACAATTCGGCTCCCTCATTCGCCAAGTGCACAAATTTTACCCCCATAATTCGATGGTGCAGTTACATAAGGGTATTTGAAATGCCACTTCGTTGGGAGATTCTACTGCAAAAACTTAAATGAAACAGCAACGGCGCCGAATTCGTCGCTACCGTCAGCGGTGGTGAATTCGCGCGAGCGAAAGACATGAGTGTAGCCAATGCGAATATCGGACCAGTCAACGACGAATCCAAACTGCAAGTCGCCGACAAATGGTTCCTTGTCCACGGTTCGACTGTCACGGAAGGTGTTTCCATCGAGAAAGATGTTCTGCGCCACTGCCCGGCCATCGACTCCTCCAAAAATATACCAGCCGAAATCAGAAGCAGGCGCAAAGTCCCCCGCACCTGGCAATCCGGGCAAAACGCGCGGCGGCCCGTAATCTTTGGGCAACCGTTCGCCAAGGCGCATAGTCAAACCGGTGTTTGCGTACGTGAACACATTGCCGAGGGCCGCCCCGAGATGAGGGGTCAAATCCAACTGAACTCCAGACAAGTTTGCCTTCGCAAAATCACGCCAACTTCGCTGAGAGGTAACAACGATACCCACCT
>JAJVIP010000022.1 GCA_022072025.1 Elusimicrobiota bacterium | reverse complement strand
GAAAGCCAATGCTTGAAGTGTCCATGGTAAGCCGTATGATCGGAAAGGTCACGTACGGTTTGATAGGGGGACTCAGGAAACCGGCGCTATATTATATGGCCACCGGCGCCTGAGTTCTACCAATGAAAAAAATTGTAAAAAGGCTCTTGAGCCTTGATCTCCCGCCCAAACAATCTGCGTTTCTTTGGGGACCGCGCAAAGTGGGGAAAAGTTATTGGATTCATCATGAACGGCCCCAAGCCAAACTTATCGATCTCTTGCAAACGGATATTTTTGCTGACTATGCCACGCGGCCGGCGCTTCTCAGGGAACGCTTTCAAAATCACAAAGGGCTTATTGTTCTTGACGAAGTTCAAAAAGTCCCCGCGCTGTTGGATGAAGTTCATTGGTTGATAGAAAACAAAGGTTTGAGTTTCCTGTTAACGGGTTCCAGCGCCCGGAAATTGCGTCGGGGACATGCCAATTTGTTGGGAGGACGAGCCTGGAGGCGCACCATGGCACCGCTCTGTTACAAAGAGGTGGTTGGATTTGATTTGGAAGAGGTCATGGTGTCTGGGCTGTTACCTCCGCATTATCTCTCCACCCGTCCGCTGGAAGATTTGAGGGCCTACGTGGCCGATTATTTAAAAGAAGAAATAGCTTCTGAGGCGGTGGTTCAAAATATTCCTTCATTCGCGGAATTCCTGCGGGTCGCCGCTGTCACCTCCAGTGAGCTTATTAATTACACCAATGTTGCCAGTGAAGTGGGGTTGTCACAAAAAGTGGTGCGGACCTATTTCGATATTCTCGAAGACACGCTGTTGGGGTTTCGCGTCCAACCTTGGAGAAAATCAAAGAACAGGCGGATGATATTAACGGAAAAATTTTTCCTTTTTGATGTAGGTGTCGCCAATTATCTTATGGGGCGAGTTCCAAAAATGGGGAGCCCCGAATTCGGAAAGTCGTTTGAGCATTATTTGTTGATGGAATTAAAGGCGTATCAGGCTTATGTCAAACCAGAAATGGATATTTCCTATTGGAGGACCAGCACGGGCCAAGAGGTGGATTTCATTTTGGGCGACAAAGAGGTAGCCATAGAAATCAAAGCCTCAAGGCGCGTTCATGAAGGGGACATTCGATCATTGAAGGCTTTATTGGAGGACGGTCCGGTCAAAGAATGTTTGGTCGTTTGCCAGGAAACTCACCCGCGACAAATAGAAAAAAACATACGCGTCCTTCCCTGGCGAAATTTTCTTGATCAACTTTGGGGAGGGGATTTTATATAGGAGGCGCACACGAATTGGTGCCGCAGTTGTCATTTGGCATTTGAGCAGGTTTTTGAACGGCATACATTTCCATTTTCATATCTTCGAGCCTGTTTCTCGAGCTATTTCTGTTTTGGAATGTACTTGGAGTTGAAATTTCCTCACTGGATAATCATGTGCAAGTGGGTGACTTGAAAGTTGGCTGGGTCCAGGGGTCTCTACAATCTCTATAGCGCATCCAACCCCCCATAAAACTCCATACACATCACTAAACGGTTTAATTTATTTTAATCCGATAATGCATGGCACTTCAGAAGGTAAAGAGGGCCCCATGGTAATTACCAGCGAAGCGTTGGAGAATTGGATTGTCCTTATAAGTCAGGAAAAACTGCCTCATATACCAGAGGTTTTGTGTGGAAAATCCAATTTGTCCGGCAAAATTCTTTCGTAGGTCATGGGCCAATTTTTCGACGATCTTTTTGCCCCACCCAAACTTCTTTTGGCGCTCAACAATGCTTTCCCCAATGTCCCAGTAAAGCTGAATCATGATTTTATTGACGGAGCGAAAAGCGTTGAGACGCGCCTTTTGAACCTTTCCCTTAACTCCTTGGAGGAGTGCCAGATATTCTTTATTAGGTTTTGATAATCATTTCATTTTTTATGTCGGGGCTGTTGCAAAAATCGGAGAGGGTGAGATTCGAACTCACGAGACCCTTGCAGGCCTGCTCGCTTTCAAGGCGAGTCCATTCAACCACTCTGGCACCTCTCCAAAATTTATCAGGAATCTTCCAACTCTATCGCAGGGCTTTCGCCTTGAGCGTCAAGGCGTCACCCATTCCGAAAGCCTTATAGACTTGCGCTGTGACCGCCGCCAACTGACTGTTGTACGGTTCAATGGCGGCTCCCATACCCAAGGCGTCGACCACCGTTCGGAACGGGCGTTTCCCGGCGGGTGTGTCTACCAATTTGGCCACCGCGTTCGCCACGTTCTGCGGGTCCTGGGCGGGTGTGGCGGCCAGCACTTTTTCAAACGCCTCGAACGACCGCTGGGGCATCTGCGCGAAATCTCCAAACGACGCGATCCGCGCCGCGTCGCTCGGCTTGACCAAGTGGTCCATAAAAGACGTCGCGTAGCCGCCTGGTTCGACGATGCACACGTCCACACCGAAACACGACGTCTCCACCCGGTAATTCTCGGCGAGCGCTTCCAACGCCCACTTCGAGGCGTTGTACGGGCCGTAAAATGGAATCGTCATCCGTCCCAGCAGGCTTGAAATATGAAGAAGAAGGCCGTCCTCGTTTTTGCGCATGAGAGACAATACGGCCCGGTTCACGCGTTGGACACCGAACACATTGACCTCGAAAACCCGTTTCCAATCGTCCGGTGTGAACGTCTCCTGAATCCCCAACACCCCCACGCCGGCGTTGTTGACGACCACGTCCAACCCGCCCGCCTGGTTTCGCGCCGCCTCAACGCCGCGCTCAACGCTGCTGTCATTCGTGACGTCCATCTCCACGATATGCGCGCCGTTTAGTTTTAATTCCGTGGCCGCCGCTTTGTTCCGCCCGTCAATGTTCCGCATGGAAGCGATCACCGTGTGGCCTTTCTTCAAAAGCGTTTGTGTGATCAATTTGCCGAAGCCGCTGCCGGCGCCGGTAATAAGTATTTTTTTTGACATGAAACCTCCTCTGGCTTTACGACTCTTTCAAACCGACTTTACAACCAATTTATTAATTTACAGCCATCTCTCAGAACACCTGTAACAGTCACCATGTCGGAAAAGTGTCCGCCTGCGGCGGATAAACTCACGGTTCGGCTGATTATTAATTTTTAAGGTGAGCCCATTCGACCACTTTGCCACCTCTCCTAAATTTTATCCACGGCGGGCGGCCAGGATTTTCTCGATGTCGATTTTGACCATCTGCATCATGGCCTGCATCACGCGCTTGGCTGAGGCGGTGTCGGGGTCGTTCATCGCTTCCATCAAGACCCGCGGCACGATCTGCCAGCGGAGTCCATATTTGTCCTTGCACCAGCTGCAGGCGACCTCCTGCCCGCCCTCTTTCACGATTGCGTTCCAGTAGCGGTCGGTTTCCTCCTGTGTATCGGTGAACACCTGGAAGGAGACCGCGTCCGTAAAGGGGACTCCGGGGCCGCCATTCAGCCCGACGAAAGGCTGGCCCAGCACCGTAAACTCGACGGTCAATACATCACCGGCCTTGCCGTTGGGGTAATCGCTCGGCGACTTATTCACCGCGGTGACGCGGCTGTTGGGGAAGGTCTTCGCATAAAATCTCGCCGCTTCTTCGGCATTTTTGTCGAACCAGAGACACGGCGTGAGCGCGATTTTTTTGGTTTCGGTTGTCATATCTTCCTTGTCCTTTTAAGGTAAAAATTTTGAGGGGCGTTTCAGTTTGGTGGGTAAATATTTCTCAATCACGTGATTCAAGCCGTGTTTCGCGAAGGCTTGTTGTTCAACGCGCACGCCCATGGCCAACATTTGTTCCATGGCGTGTTTCCATGGTTTGTGGAATTTAATGAAAGGATCATTTTTGAGGGCGTCTTTGGCGCGCTTGATGTCGACCTCCTCCAGGGGGTGCGTGGCGTCCTTTAATTTGAAGTCGATGATGTCTTGGGGGGTCACACCGAGATAACTGGCCTGGGGCACGCAAAAGAATTGGTTGAGATGCGCGTTGTTTCCCGACCCCACTTTCAGCGTGCGGTATATGTTGGTGATGCCGTAGGGGTCCCCGTCAACGAAGGCGTAAACGGGAATTTTTTTGTCGTCGGCCAAGCGGCGAATAAAGCGGCGGCAAGCGCGCGTGGGAACCCCGCCCATGGAAATGAGAATGCAGTTGGCGGTGGTGTAATAATTGTGTTTGACCAAGCGCTGGAACATGCCGGCGGTTTCGATGGCCAAAATAAATTTGGCGCTGGTTTCAAAACGCAGATCTTCACACGTGGTCGGGATGGAATAGGAACCGGTTCCAAACTTGGTGCAGTCGATGCGGATGTCTTTCCCAGAGTCGGGGTCTTTATCGATCACAATCAGCTTTCCCGTCACGTCTCCGCCTTTCTCCTCGGGAATAAAGCCCAGCTTCTCCCGATTCAAACGAAAGTGCGCTTCGATGTCGTCCATGATGGTGTCGGACTCTGGCTGCTCGTGGAATCGCGCCTCGCCCCAGTTTTTTGAGACGTAATAGGCCTCTCTTTTGGTGGCCATGTCATCTTTCCGCACAATCTCGTGCGAGAGCGCCATCATGCGAATGGTTTGAGCGAAGGTTTTGACGGTGTTGAAGGTCAGTGTGCGCTCTTTGACCCGGTCCCCAATTTCAAAATATCCCTTCTTCTTGTCATAGGTCACATTGTCGAGACTGCGCAATGGAAAATCCATGGAGGGGACATGTTTTTTCAGCACGTCTTTGTAAACACGTTCCGCCGCTTCGTAAATAAGTCGTTCGGTTTTTTTATCCATGGGAGGTTTTGTCCTTTTCCAAGATGTCGGTGAGGAGGTTGAGGATATGTTTCTGTTCTTTTTCTTTGAATCCCAAAATTTCGCGAAGGCCGATACCGATGTGCGGCAGGTAAGAGCGGATGTAATCTTTTTTTCGCTTGGCTTCGGCCTCGCGGTGTCCGCGACGCAGATGGGTGTCAAGTCGTCGTCCACATTCTTGCAGCGCCAAGCGAATTTCTTTGGTGATTTCTGCGTAGGAGGCCACGGCTTCCTTGGATTCGGAGGTAAAGGGCACCCACACGCTCGCCATATGGACCGCGATGAGAACCGGCCCTGTGGGAAGCGCGCCTTTTGATTGTTCGAGGCCGTAATTTTTCCAGGCGGTCTGGAGAACGCTTTTCGTGATGGCGCAAGCGGATTGCTGGTACAAAAGAGGCACGCGGTTCGCGAAGCGCATCACCTCGGCCAATTCTTCTTTCGGCAACTCGCCGCCATAAGCCACCGCCACCTCAATCTGGAAGGGGTTGCCTCGGTACACCGAAGGGGGGCGCGTGAGCGCGGTATAAAATTCAGCTGTGATATTTTTCTTTAAACCGTTCAGAAGATTGTTTTCACCAATGGGAGAGAGGCAGTTGGTGGGGGGATTCATGATTTTGGTTTGCCCAATGGCTTTGTGCAATTTGTCGGCTTCGTTGTGGGCAATTTCCGTCGGTTTGGCGTTGGGATCGATGCCCGCCGATTTCAGGATGGCGCCGGCCACCTTCGAAGATACGCGGGCAAAATCCTTCGCCAAGAATGTTTTAACCGATCGGGACGTCGAGCTTTTGAGCATTTTCATGAGGATCCCCAGCTCAACACCGTGCGGATGCGGTTTTATTTCTTTGGGTTGAATGGGGAGGGCGCGGCTGGCGGGTTTGTAATGTTCTTTGACTCCATCGGGCCCATGATACGTGAGTTCGATGTGGGGGTTCGCAATGATGGTTTGGCGAACATAATCTTCCACCGAGTGGCGGCCTTTTTGGAATTTGGCTTCCAACTCAATTTCCACCTTGGTGCCATGCGGCCGTTTCCATTGGACCACTTCGTCTTTGATCACGGTCGGCTGGTTTTTCGCCGTGTCGATCTGGATCTCGAAATAATGGGCCGGTTTTTTGGCGGATATGCGTGAGGTGATGCGGGTGGGAGAACCGGTCGTCAATTGGCCATACATGCCGGCGGCCGATATGCCGATGCCCTGTTGGCCGCGGCTTTGTTTCATCGAATGGAATTTTGAGCCGTAGAGCAGTTTTCCAAAAATGCGGGGGATTTGTTCTTTCACCACACCGGGGCCATTGTCAGCGACGACGACCGAAAATCGGTCGTCCGCCAATTGTTTGATCTCGACCCATATCTCGGGAGAAATTTTCGCTTCTTCGCACGCGTCCAGGCTGTTGTCGACCGCTTCGCGGACCGTTGTTAAAAGCGCCTTCTTCGCGTTATCAAATCCCAGCAGATGTCGGTTCTTTAAAAAGAATTCACTGACGGAAATATCGCGCTGCTTGGCGGCCATTTTATCGGCTTCCGTGTTCCCCGCTTTTATGACGGCCACGGGTTTTCTGGCCGGAGGCGGAGCCGGTTTTGTTTTGCTGGCGGTCACGCCATGAGGGTTACGTTTTTTTTGCATACATTTCCAAAATCATCATGAATGAGGGGGATATTACCATCAACTTCGGTAAATTTCTTATCCAATCAGAAACCAGAGCGACTCCTCATGATCAATTTCAGCCAAGGCGGTCAAATCAAGTAAAACTTGGGACACAGGTTCATCAATCTGCTCCGGGTTTCTTCTGTGCCTTCCAACTGTGTTGTCATCCCGAGCGCCGCGAGGGAACTCTTGGGGATATATATGACCGAGAGATCCCTCGCGGCGCTCGGGATGACAACACATGCTTGGGATGACACCGCTGATTGATGGCGTAACTAGGAGCGAATTTATGATCCAATTTACTTAGCAAGGGAGGAAAAAATGACCACAAAAAATAAATCCAACGAAATCAAAATCATCCGGTTCTACGATGCGCCTGTTCCTTGGGAAAGCAACAGCCCGTTTAAAGGCCGCGTGAGGTAACGAGCATGATATATCTGCCCATGAGCACCAAGGTGGGGAGAGTATTTCTGAATGAGCTTTTTAAGCGCGGTTTAAATTTTCGCCGCGTCACATGCCCCCGACAATGCCAAGCAGGGCGTTTAACACTCCGGGAGTTGTGATCGTTACCGGTCAATTTGAGACAGCATGGTGGAGGTAACAAATCTCGCGGCCCAGGCTTGGATTAACTCCATTGGCCCCGACATCTCGATGACAGCGTTAACAACGGCGGTTTTCCGATTGGAAGTTTCAGACCGAAGATTGAGCGTAGATACAGACGAGGAATTTTTCAGCGCCACCGGATCAAGGTAAACGCCGACGCGTCCCTGTTGGCTGTTTCCTTCCGGATGGGGGTATTTGATGGCTATGACACCAGGCCGTTGAAATAGGATGTTGTCCGGGTCAATTCCTTCACCGGGGCTAGCATTGAGTGTCACAGTCATATTCACAACTGGTTTCCTTGCCGATTCCATACCAGCTTGTTGGGTTTGACTCATTTGTTGCGCCATTTTTTGTTGTATTTGACTCACCTTTTCATAGTCGCCGGCCGACATCGCTTCCATGAGCGCCTTCTGATTATCTTGAGACTGTTCCCCTGCTTGTTGACCAATCCGGCCTGTTCCACCTCCGTACCGAAGTCGCATAGTGGCGATTTGGGGAAAATATTTTCCTGGGTTATCTCCGGGATTATATTCGGTGGGAAGTTCAAATTCTTCTTTCTCCCGTTCATATCCCGTCGGAGGATTCCCCAAAGCCGAACCGATGGTCTGCAATTTCCGTTTGAATGAAGTCACTTCATCTCGCGTCAGCGCCCAATTTTCATCGGCCCTAAGCCATCCGGTATTGGCAAGGATTAACATCACAATAAATCCAAGACTTTTCATAACATCCCCCACTATTTTTAAAATTTTTAGCGACCATTAGATGAATTTTTAACCGAATGAAGATCCAGATCGTCTTTAAGAATTTGGGCGATGGCGATATGGCCCTCGGGCGTCCAATGACCATCATATTTGTAATACAAAAAATTTTTTTCCCCTGGAGCAAAATCATTTTTGTACTGGCGCAGTTTAGGCTTCAAATTAATGAAACGAATATTATGACGAGTTAGCTCGTGGTCCACTATTTTCTCTAAGTCCACTTGTTTGAAAACAAAACCCTTCTTAAGTCCCATTTTTTCGCGAGCGCCCGTACTCTCTCGCGCGTCCACGTCAATTCCAAGCGGAACATAAACCACAACGAGCTCTGAGCCGAGATTTCCTAAATATTTTCCGAAATCAATTAAGGATTTGAGCGTCGATTGAACCGCTTGTTGCATAACAGGGTCCCAGGCTGACTCTGACATTCGTATGAAAACCATTTCATTGTGATAATTATTTTGAGGATCGAACCGGTGGGGCGCGTAAAAAGCCTTTAACAATTCGAATTTTTCGGTTGGGAGAGGAGCATATTCGGGTTCATAAAGGTGACTGTTGCCTTGTATTCGCGAATAGAGCCTTTTCATTTTATTGCCCCAAGGTTCCGGTTCACTCATCAGCTGTTTTAAGTGGTCTATTTTCGGCTTTATGACAGACCAGAAATCAAATAGTCTGGTTTCAATTGTCCTCCCCAGATAAGTTCTCATAAAGATTCTTGGAATTTTTGGTTGAAAATCTGGAATATAGAGGGGCACTCCATTTGGGTCGAGTTTCATGAGACGACGATAGGCCGGATCGGTTTTTGAGTATGCGCGTCGGGGATAAAAATCGTTGTCGAGTAAAAACAAATAGATGCGCTCGGGTTTAAGATGTGTTCCAAAATGGTGAAACCAAGCGAACTCCACGATAGGCGCCCAAGAGTGATAGCCGTGTTGGAGAACCTGCAGTGAATTCCGAACAATTTTTTGGAGTTGTTGTCCCGCCGTTTGTTCAAAATGAATAATTTCCGCGTGCATAAAGGAATCTCCAAGCAAAAGAAGTCTCGGCTTTGTTTTTGAGATCAATTCCGGTCCACGAATCCCATCGCTGTTATAGGAGAGCCAAATATTGGGAGGAATACCGTCTTCTTCATCATTGTGGCGCATTTCACGAAAACCTTTCCAGGAAATGTCAGGACGATGATGGGTGTATTGGCACCAGAGAAGATTCCCGGCATTGGTATGTTCAGAGGATCCGTCCATTTTCCGCCAAGTTTTTGGTACCTCAGAGTTATTCCTAAGAATATGTTCTGCCATTAGGAAAGCGACGACTGTCACACTCAAAGCGAAAAAAATTTTTAGTTTCATGGAAAATGAAGAGGATATCGATGGGTGTGGTTATATCCGCAGGCTTTCTTCAATGGAGTTGATGGGATTTGTTAATAAATCGCGAAGAAGGCCGTCTTCCAATCCGTACACCCATCCATGAACGGTCAGCGGTTGCCGTTTTTTCCAAGCGTCTGTCACAATCGTTGATTCACACACGTTGCGGACTTGTTCGATGATGTTGAGTTCGCATAACTTGTCGGCCCTCGCGTCATCGTGGGGCAATTGCTTGAGAGGGTCTTGGAATTTGTCTCGGACGTCCGCCAAGTGGCGCAACCAATTGTTCGCCAGGCCGATGTCTCTTTTTTCCACCACAGCGCGCACGCCGCCGCAACCATAATGGCCGCATACAATAATGTGCTCAACTTTCAGAACATCGACGGAAAATTGAATGACCGACAGGCAGTTGAGGTCGGTGTGGACCACCAGATTGGCCACATTGCGATGAACGAAAAGTTCGCCGGGCAGAAGCCCCACGATTTCGTTGGCGGGAACGCGGCTATCGGAACAGCCAATCCACAAATATTTGGGGGATTGTTGTTCGGCCAACCGTCGAAAAAAACCTGAGTCGCTGCGGGTCATTTTCTCGGACCAGGCCCGATTGTTCGCGAAAAGTTGGTGCAATTTCATTTTTTACAACAGAACAGGGAGTCGATGGAAAACCGTCCGCCTCCGGTTAAAATCAAAGAGAGCGCGCCAGCGCCGTACAAATAGGCCAGTTCTTTTACTTGGAAAGGGTCTTTGGCATGCGCCACGAAAAAAGCCACGGCCATGGTCACGAAAACGAACAACGCGGCGATCCGCGTTCCAATCCCCAAGGCAATGCATAGTCCGCCCCCAAATTCTGCCAATGCGGCCAACCAGGCAAACACAACGGGCAGAGGAAAACCCATGCCGGCCAACCCTTCGGTGAGCAGAGTGATGTGCCCTCCAAACACCTTGCCATACCCATGATAGGCCATGCCCAACCCCAAGAAAATACGCAGGCACAAGAGGCCGGAGTGAAGCAGTTTTTCTTTTGTTGCATCGCAATTGAGCATTCGGATTGTTCCTCCTATATATATTACGGGGTGGCCACCAAGATATTGAAGGTGCCCGGCAGAATCTTTTGTTTGGGTTTGGGGTTGCTCTCCGTGGGTTCCGGCAGAGGTCCAAATTCAGCCACGGCCAGAAAAAGCGTTTTTGTTTTGGGGTCATAGGCGGCGGTTCGCGCCCCGATTTGGGTGGTCAGTGTTTCCTGAACGGAATATTTGTCCGGGGAGTTTTGTTTGATGATGGTGACCGTCCCATCGTTGTTCGAATTGAAAATAAGGGCGGATTCGGGGTCGTACAGCGTGGTGTCGCACCGGTCTCCGATGGGCAGCAAAGCCACGTTTTGGCCGGACTCCGCATCCAAAACGGCCAGGACTTTGTTCGCGCATCCCGCAAACAAACGTCGGTTGATGGCATCCAACGCCAACGTGGTGGGTTGTTGGCAACCGGCGATCGGCAGCTCCTTTTCCACCTTGAGTACGCGGGAATTAATTTGAGCGATTTTGTTTTGATCTCGTAAATTCACATACACACGGCCTTGTCCGTCCGCGACGCCTTGTTCCGGTTTACCGGAGAGTGTCAGTGTGGCCACAGGTTCGATGGTTTGAGGGTCAACAACGGTGGCACTGTTGGTCTGACTGTTAAATACGAACACCCGTTGACTGACCGGGTCATAAAGAACGAAATCCGGATTTTTTTGGGCGGGGGTTTCTCCAATTTTTTTAAGGGTTTTTAAATCAAAAGCCACCACCGAATCGGTTCTACCTTGGGTGATAAAGCCCCGGTTGAAGGGCCCGGCAATGGCCACGCCGTGCACACCGGGGGTGTTGGCAATGATGCCAACGGGTTGATGACTGTCCACATCCATCACGTTCACGCGTGTTCCATGCGCCACATAAAGTCGTCTTTGGGCCACGTCCAATGTTAAATAGTCCCACCCACTGTCTCCAACCAGCGGAACTTTTTTAATGATTTTGTAAGGCCCTTGGGCCCCGGCGACATTTCCCAGGAAGCCTGCGCATAGAAGAATGATTGTGAATTGTTTCCGCACTGTCATAACCAGCCTTATTCTAAACGATTTTGATTAAATCCTGCCCACTGAGTTAAACTGCGGTCCATGAATTATCTTATGAAATGGATTTGTGGGATTTTGTTTTTATACGAAGAAATGTTTGAAGGTCGCTGTCGCCCCGGCCTCGCATTTAAGGGGAGTGATGGTTGGCAAGTGTATAAGCCGGGGCCCAGTCGTTCCGGCAGAAGGTGTGATGGGATCACCTCCCTCTTGGGAGAGACTGGGTCCCGGCTTATTCTCTTCTCAGCGCACACATCCTTTAAAAAATGGGCCGGGACGACGGCCATGCTTGATCCCTTGTTGGGTTGCGGCGGAGCTGTGTTATGAAATGGAGTTTGTTGATTCTGTGTTTGGTGCCCGCCGCCCTGTGGGGAGCGGAGAAGAAAAAATTCATTAACAAGGAAATTATTCCGATTGTGAAATCAGAAGAAGAATGGAAAAAAACATTGACGCCTGAGCAATATGACGTTTGCCGTCTTAAAGGAACCGAGCGTCCTTTCACGGGTCTTTATTGGAACAACCACGAAAAGGGCGCCTATTATTGCGTGGCCTGTGATCTCGAGTTGTTTAAGTCCGATACGAAATTTGATTCGGGAACGGGGTGGCCCAGCTTTTGGGATCCGGCGCACAAAGCCCATGTCAAAACAATCACAGACACCAGCCATGGCATGGTGCGCACCGAAGTTACTTGCGCTCGTTGTGGAGCCCATTTGGGACATGTATTTGAAGATGGGCCCAAGCCGACGGGTTTACGTTACTGCATTAATTCCGCGTCTCTAAAATTTGAAAAACGTTAAATCAAGTTCTAATAAAAGGGACATAATTGCTGTGATGACTGTTATATTGTCGCCCCGGCATGTTTTTGGCCGGGGCCCAGGTGTTCTTGATGGAAAACCTGGACCCCGGCCAAGAAGCGTGCCGGGGCGACGAATCTGAAAATGTCCAAAATATTGAGCATTGTTTTCCCCATTTTTTTCACCAGTCAATTTGTTCTCGCTTCTCCCCATGAAGAGATCCAGTCCCAACTCGATGCTCCCGAAATGCGGTTTTCGGCCCCGGTTCTCTTAAAAAAATTTTACGAAGCGAGAGCGTTTGAACCCGCCTGGTTTGCCCAAGGGCATTTCATTCCCGAAGTGAGCGACTTGTTGAATGCGCTTAAACAGGCCGATCGCGAAGGTCTTCACCCTGAGGACTATCATTTAAACAGCCTTCAAACTCAATTGGACCAATTGGAATCGACCCCCGAGAGCCTCTTGGAGAAAGATCAAATGCATTTGGAATTAACCCTCACCGATGCCTTTCTTTCTTATGGGTCGGACCTCTTATCGGGCCGCACCAACCCCTTTGATGTGGATGATGATTGGTTTGCCGGCCGTCGAACCGGCGATCTGCCGGTCACGCTCGAAAAAGCCATTCAAAGTCGAGAGGTTCGCAAGACATTGGAGAGCCTCTTGCCGGTTCATCCTGTGTATCAACGGATGCGGGTGGCGTTGGCTCGTTATCGGCAGATGGAGAAAAATGGGGGCTGGCCCATTTTGCCGGCGGGTCCTTCCATTCAGAAAGGTGACCGGGACAAACGTCTCTCAACCTTGCGTCGACGTTTGAGTTATGAAGGGGATTTAAATCAAAAACCTCATGCCAAACCGGTGTTTGATTCTGCTCTCGAGAGGGGGCTCAAAAAATTTCAGGCGCGTGTGGGACTGGCTCCAGACGGCATATTAGGGAAAGATACGCTGAAAGCGCTCAATGTTCCCGTGACGGAACGGGTGCAGCAAATCCGGCTCAATATGGAGCGGTGCCGATGGCTGCCGGGCGACTTGGGGGAGCGTCACATTTTTGTCAATGTGCCATCTTTTACCTTGCATTTGGTAGACAACTCGCGTGATACTTTGTCCATGAAAGTCGTGGTGGGAAGAAAGATGCGCCAAACGCCTGTGTTTTCCAGCAAAATGACTCATATTGTTTTTAATCCTCCCTGGTCCGTTCCCGTCAATGTGGCTCGCACAGACATTCTTGAGCATATTCAAGAAGAGCCGGACTATTTGACCCGTCACAAATTTGAAGTGTTTGATGGGTATGAAGAAAATGCCGCCCCCCTTGATCCCGTGACTGTGGATTGGACCACCGTGACCTCCACCAACTTGCGCTATAAATTTCGCCAGAAATCAGGACCTCTCAACGCTTTGGGTCGCATCAAATTTTTATTACCGAACCGGTTTGATGTCTATTTGCATGACACGCCATCCCGCTCCCTGTTTTCAAAAACAGTGCGAGATTTCAGCTCAGGTTGTATCCGCGTTGAAAAACCAGTTGAATTGGCGGAGGTTTTATTAAATGACGAAAATCGTTGGAGCAAAGAGAAAATAGAGGCCGCGATCAATGAATCAACCGAACAAATCATTCCTCTTCCCGAACCGGTCCCTGTTCACTTGATGTATTGGACCGCATGGGTGGATGAGCGCGACAATGTGCAATTCCGAGAGGATATTTATGGACGAGACGTGGCCTTGGTCCATGCCTTGAACTCGGAGGTTTCCCAATGAAACACAAACTTCCCGCCTTTTTTTCGTTGATATTGACTCTGACCTTGTTCGCGCCCCCTCGTTTTGGAACCGCCAATATTTCTGTGGGATACACACCGGAAAAAGCCGGTTTTACGGTTTCTTACCGGGGAGAAATATCCCCATTCAAAATTACGCCAATGTTTGTTCTGCCGAAGGAAGAAATCAAATTGATCATCGGCGCGGCCAAGGATCGGGGGCCCTTCGTGGTTGAAAGTGTCAAGGGAGAGTGGAAAGCCAGCTCTGCGACTGAATGGTCCTGGGTCGCTCCTTCAAAAGCGGGGTTTACTTCCGCCAAGGTGACAGAGTTATCATCGGGTGAGACCATGACACTCAATATTTTCGTAATGATTCCCTACGGGAAAATCCAAAATGGAAAATTGAACGGATATAAAATTGGTCAATATCCCAAAGTGGCTCCTTCCAAGAAAACGGTTTATTCTTTGCCGCGAGGTTTTATTGAAGTCACCTCTGAAAATAAACACGTTCAGGTTTCCCCTCACTTTACGCTGGGACAATTTCTTTGCAAACAACCCTCCAGCAAATCTCCCAAATATTTGGTTTTGCGGGAGCGTTTGGTGCTCAAACTTGAGCATTTGCTGGAACATGTCAATCGAGAAGGGTTGGCCGCGCGCACCTTTTCGGTTATGAGCGGCTACCGGACCCCGGCCTACAACAAGAGCCTCGGAAACGTGCGCCTCAGTCGACACATGTGGGGCGACGCGGCGGACGTGTACATCAACAACAACGAACCCCACTCGCTCAGCATGGAAGATTTAAACGGCGATGGGAGAGAAGACGCCCAAGACGCCGAACTTCTTTTTCAAGTTATGGAGAAATGGAACAACAAACCCGCCACCAAGGCTTTTGTGGGAGGCCTCGGTTGGTACAAACCCACCAAATCCCATGGCCCGTTCGTTCACGTGGACGCCCGCGGCACCTCCGCCAAGTGGAGCAGCAACTAACCCACATTCCCAGTCGCTCGGTGGTTGTCGGCCTTGCCATAATCAGAACTGGTTTTTAACCGATTTTTTCGGCGCCAAAATAGGAGTGGAGCGCTTTGGGCAGATGGATGGAACCGTCGGCTTGTTGACCGTTTTCAAGAATCGCCGCCAGAGTGCGGCCCACCGCCAAACCTGATCCGTTCAAAGTGCAGCCAAACACGCGTTTCTTGTCTTTGGTCAACACTTTAAAATCCATACGGCGGGCCTGAAAATCCGTGCAAGTGGAACAAGAGGAAATTTCTCGCCACACATTTTCACCCGGCATCCACACTTCCAAGTCGTAGGTTTTGGCTGAAGAGAAACCCATGTCTCCCGTGCAGAGCGTCAGAACGCGGTACGGCAGTTCGAGACGTTTCAATACTTCTTCCGCCTGTTGGGTCAAGAGTTCATGTTCTTTGATGGAATCTTCGATACGGCAGAAACGAACCAACTCGACCTTGTCGAATTGATGGTTGCGAATGAGGCCGCGTGTGTCTTTCCCATAGGTGCCCGCTTCGCGGCGGAAACACGGCGTAAGCGCGGTGACGGCTTTGGGCAACTCATCTTCGGGGACTGCCGTTTCTCGCAACAAGTTGGCAAGGGCCACTTCGGATGTTGGGATCAAGTACAAATCATCTTCGGCACACTTATAGAGTTCATCGGCGAACTTCGGCAGTTGTCCCGTGTTGGTCATGGTTTGTCCGGTGACGAGCAAGGGAGGAAGAACTTCTGTGTAGCCATGCTCGTTCGTGTGAAGATCGAGCATGAAATTGGCGATGGCGCGCTCGAGGCGCGCGCCCGCGCCTTTGTACAACGCAAATCGTGCGCCGGACAATTTCGTCGCCATCTCGAAGTCAAAGATTCCCAAATTGACGCCGAGTTCGTGATGATCTTTCGCTTTGAAAGAAAAATTCGGTTTTTTTCCATTTTCGCGAACCACTTTGTTGTCGTCGGCTGATTTTCCCACCGGCACCGATGGGTCGGGAATGTTGGGCAGTGAGAGCAACATCATGTCGACGGCGAGCTTGAGGTGCCGTTCGGCTTCTTCTTTTTCTTTCATGCCGGTTTTGACGCTTTCCATATCTCTGAGGAGCGCCGTGGCATCCCCTTTTTCGCGTTTAAGGCGGCCAATCTCATCGGCCGCTTTGTTGCGTTGAGCGCGCAATTGGTCCAGTTGCGTGAGAAGATCCCTCCATTCTTTGTCCTTGGCGATGAGTTGTTCCAAGTCCGGTAAATATTTTCCACCCCGATCCTGAAGCCCTTTGCGAACCAGGTCGGGTTTTTCTCTGATGGTTTTTATGTCGAGCATATTTACTCTTCCTCCCCTTGGGCGGCGCGCAATTTGGCGAGCACTGAGAAATCTTCAAGTGTGGTGGTGTCGCCGACAGTTTCGCGGCCGTGGGCGATGTCGCGGAGCAGGCGGCGCATGATTTTTCCGGATCTGGTTTTGGGGAGCGCGTCCGTGAACCGGATTTCCGCGGGGCGGGCAATTGAGCCGATGGCTTTGGTCACATGCGCTTTGAGTTCGTCTTTGAGCGCGTCGGAGGGAGAAATCTGGCCCTGGCCATTTCCCATCTTGAGCGTTACAAATGACACCACAGCCTCCCCCGTCAATTCGTCCGGCCGTCCCACGACCGCGGCCTCCGCCACTTTCGGGTGACTTACAAGCGCGGATTCAATTTCCGCTGTGCCAAGCCGGTGTCCGGACACTTTGATCACATCGTCCACGCGGCCCATGACCCAGTAATAACCGTCCTTGTCGCGGCGCGCGCCGTCTCCCGTGAAATAGGTGTCCGACACGCCCTTTTTGTTGGGTTTCACTTGAGACCAATATTGTTTTTTGAAACGCTCGGCATCTCCCCAGATGGTGCGCATCATATGCGGCCACGGTTTTCGCAAAACCAAAAAGCCGCCTTCTTTGGACGGGTCGCCGTTTTTATCAACGATATCGACCACAATGCCGGGCAGCGGTCGCGTGGCCGAGCCCGGTTTGGTGGGGGTCGCGCCCGGCAGCGGTGAAATTAAAATTCCACCTGTTTCCGTTTGCCACCACGTGTCCACAATGGGGCAACGTCCACCCCCAATATTTTTCTGATACCACATCCACGCTTCGGGATTGATGGGTTCGCCAACAGAACCCAAAAGCCGAAGGCTTTTCAAATCATGTTTCTTGGGCCACTCGTCGCCCCATTTCATGAAAGCGCGGATGGCGGTGGGAGCGGTGTAGAGAATGGTCACTTTGTGGCGCTCGATGATGTCCCAAAAACGGTCCGGTTGCGGATAATTGGGCGCGCCTTCATACATCACAACGGTGGCGCCGTTTGAGAGCGGGCCATACACCACATAGGTATGGCCGGTGACCCAACCGATGTCGGCGGTGCACCAATAGACATCGTCATCTTTGAGATCAAAAACAATTTTGGAGGTGTAAGTCGCGCCCAGCAGATAGCCGCCGGTTGAATGTTGAATGCCTTTGGGTTTTCCCGTGGATCCAGACGTGTAAAGGATATAGAGCGGATGTTCGGAATCAAGCGGGTCCGCTTTGCAATCAGGCGAGGCTTGCGCCATGAGGTCGTGCCACCAATGGTCGCGTCCCGTTTGCATGTGAATAATTTGTTTGGTGCGTTGGTACACAATAACGCTTTTGACCCCGGGACAACTTTTTAACGCTTCATCCACCGCGTCTTTAAGGTTGACGGACGTTCCCCGGCGAAAACCGCCATCAGCCGTGATCACAAAAGTGGCTTGGGCATCGGTGATGCGGTCCACCAGGGATTGCGCGCTAAAACCCCCAAACACAACGGAATGGATCGCTCCCATGCGGGCGCAGGCGAGCATGGCGATCGCCAGCTCCGGCACCATCGGCATATAAATAATAACGCGATCCCCTTTTCGAACCCCTTGGCCTTTAAGCGCATTCGCGAATTTGCAGACTTCGATGTGGAGTTGGTTGTAAGTCAGTGTGCGGATTTCGTGGGGCCTGCCTGCTGCTGCCCCGGTTTTTTGTGGGGCGAAGGGAGGTTCGCCTTCCCAAATGATGGCGGCTTTATTTTTCCGCCAGGAGGCCACATGTCGATCCAGACAGTTATAGGAAACGTTGATTTTTCCGCCGATGAACCATTTGGCGAACGGGGGTTTCCAGTTCAAAACCTTATTCCAGGGTTTAAACCAATGAAGTTGTTCTTTGGCCTGGGTGGCCCAGAATTTCTCGGGGTTTTTAATCGCTTGAGAATACAGTCGTTCATAATCTCGGAAACTTTTGATGTGCGCTTCTTGCGAGAAGGCGGCGCCGGGTTTAAAAACGCGTTTCTCTTTGAGAATAGATGTGATTTCAGACATGGGTTCTCCTTTTATAACGTGGGGACCTCTTTTAATAGAAAGTCTTTATAATTTATTGCCACTTCATCTTTTGGGAATTTCTGAGGCTGGTCGGCCAGGCAAATTAAATATTTTTTCACGGGTTTGTGGGCCAATTCGCTAAAGGCGCGCAAGCCCCGCAGGTCTGTTTCACTCACGTTGCGGCTGTATTTACATTCTGCCGCAATGAGATGAGGGCCCGTATCAATGATTAAATCAACTTCTAAGCCGGTATCCGTTCGAAATGATGAGAACTTCCACTGATTTCCAAACGAATGAGCATAAGAGAAACATTGCAAAATAAACCATTGTTCAAATAGTTTTCCTTTCTCAATGTTGGGAAGAATTTGGCCCGCCAATCCAAGAATGGCATTGCGCACTCCAATGTCAAAAAAAATATAACGGTCCCGCTGACTGATCCGTCGGTGCGATTGGCGTGGTTCAAAAGCTGGCAGGCGGAACGCTATCAACGTTTCAGTCAAAATGTCGAAAAATCGTCGCACAGATGTTTTGGAGAGTTCTGCATCGCTTGAAAATTTTGAGTAATTCAGCCAATCACCACTGGCCTCTGCCGCTGCATCGAGAAATCTGGCATAGGCGCCGATGTTTTTGGTCAGAGATTCTGCTTGGATCTCCTCTCGAATATATACCTGGGCATAGGTATTCAGAACCTGTAAACCTTCAGTTGGATCGGTGTAGATACCCGGTAAACTTCCTTGCAACAAAATCTTTTCAAGTTCAAATTCTTCTTTTAATTCCCAAATGTTTAGCGGATCCAAGTGTTCCAAAATTATTCTTCCTGGCAATAAGTTGGCCCCTCCTCTTTTCAGTTTTCTGGCACTTGACCCTGTGAGAATAAATCGAGACAGCCCTCCTTCATCGAGAAAGGCTTGAACAGAATTAAGCAGCGCCGGGACTCGTTGAATTTCATCAATAACAATCAGGCCAGGTTCTCGATCGGCGCGCAATTCCCGTAAAAGTTTTGCGGCATCTTTTGAATAACTCAGGAAAATTGATTCGTCAGCCAGATTGATTATTCGTTTGGGATTCAAAGCTCGACATACCGTTGATTTTCCAACTTGTCGCGGTCCCAGCAATAAAACGCTTTTTTTGGAGCTTTTTAAGCGCTGGCTCAGAATTCTAGATATCATGTGGTCTATTTACATTGAAAATTGACCATAATCAATATTATTTTCAGGAAAAAACAAGGCCCGTCCGCCAAGAGAATGGCGGACGGGCCTTGAAGATTACGCGACGACTTTAAAGATTGGGGCCTGTGTTAGAAGAGGGGGTTAACACAGGCCCACAAATTGTTAGGCCGCCCAGGCCAAAACGAGCTGAAGGATAGAGGCCAGACCAAACACTCCGAGGGCGGTTCCCAGCGCCAACAAAGCGGCCATGCCCATGGTTTCGAGTGTTTTTTTCCGTCGGCGATAAATATCGGCCTGCTCAAGGGACGGCAAATAAGGCATATCTTTGGGAATGAGCGCCCGAATTTCATCCAAATAGGAGGTTTCTTCCACGGGAGTGGTTTCGGAGATGAACTGCCCCCGCGCTTGAGCATCGAGGACCTGGAAACGTTCACGAATACGCGCTTCCAACACCATCAAATTCATCGCCAAGGAGCTGTTTTCACTCAGCAGCTGATGCTCAATTGACTCCATTTCTCGGAGCAAATCTTCGTACCCGATGGGGCCCCTTCTCTTTAACTGGTACATGGCATCCTCCCTCTTTGGCTCCGGCCTCACTTCATGAACGCCGGTTTCTTTGATGGCCTCAGTCTAGAAGGGATCTGTGAAAAAGCCGTGACAGAGTGGGGATAAAGACAAGAAAAGTTACCACATGTTTACAGAGACTTAAGGAGATCTTAAGGTGGGTTTGTCAATATTACCGACGATGAAAAAAATATTGGCCTTCCTTATATGTATATCGATTTTCGTCCAGGGAGCTTTTGCGAGCCGTATTGAACAGGCATATTTAGAAGAACGCTTGAAACTCCAGCCGATATCGCCAATGGCTTCCTTGTTGAACCATCGACTGGCGCCCTTCGCGCGTCTTAAAAAAGGCTCCCTGTCCTCAGGGCGTCCTCACGTTTTTATTCTGGAAGATATTCATCTCAATGAGGAAGCCCAGCGCAACATGGCGGCGACATTGGACATATTGGCACAAGCCACTCCGTCTCTCACCGTTGGAGTGGAAGGATCCAGTGGAGAATTTGACTATAGGCGTTTTCGTGCCTCTTCCACCGCTCCACGAATCAAAAAAATTGCCGATCTTTTTGTCAAAGAGGGACGAATAGGGGCTGTTTCTTTGGCCGGTCTCACACTTCCAGATTCTGTTTTTTCAAAACTCACGATCAAAGGAGTCGAACAACCCGACCTCTATTCCAAACACGTTGCCTCATATCGAAAAGCCATGGATCATCACGGGGACGTGGAAAAGAAGTTGAAAAAGATCGACGAGCAATTGACACAAGAAGCTTTGGCTCAGTCAGGCCAAATCAAAGACTTTCGTGAGTTGAAAATATCCTATCGAGAAGGCCGGCTGTCTCTTGGGGAATATGCCATTCGGCTCGCGCGCGCGGTGGGGGATGAGAATGTCCCGTTGGGTCTCGAAACTTTTTTAACGGCCTATGAGTTGGAACGGTCCATCGATTTTTCGCGGGCTCAAGCGGAGCGGGGCCATGTTTTGTCAAAGCTCGCCCCTTTGCTCTCCAAGCAAGAGGAAAAGACTCTGTTGGAATTAACCCAAGCTTTTCAAACTCAGCATTTGAGTCCCAACCAGCTGTATTATTTTCTGACGTCCCTTTTTTCTAAATATCGGTTGTCCTTATCGAGCACTCCCGCATTTAGAGCCTACCTTCAATATCTATCGCTGGCCGATTCCATTGAAGCGGCCCGTGTGATGACCGATTTGGCTCTGGTTGAAAAGACCTATTTAAAACAACTCAAGCCGTCTGCGGCGGAGATGGAGTTCCTCAACAACGATCGTTGGCTCGGCTTGGCCAATAAACTCATCACATTTTCCCTGACCCCTGAAGAATGGTCTGAATATAGATCTCTGATGCAAACACTTCAGTCCCTTCGTCGCCCCGGCATGTTATTGGCGGGGGGCCAGGTTTTTCCTCATTTGTCACCCTTTGAGGATTTTTATCGTTGCGCCGAAGAGCGCAACCACGCCATGGTGGCCCAGTTGGGGCGGGAAAAGACATCGGTTGTGGTGGCGGGCGGGTTTCATACGCCCGGAATGCTCGAATTGCTGAAAGAGCAGGGCTATTCGACTGCGGTGTTGACCCCACGTATTTCACGTATTGAAACGGCCAGCGGGACCCAGGCGCTTCGTTATTTCTTGCGAGAAAAATCACCGCTTGAGAAGTTGTTTTCAGGAAGAAAATTATTTTTGGCTTTACCGGAGGGAATTGGTCCGCTGGCACCCCAGATCGAGGCGCCCCCCCTGCGCACCGAGGCGTCCCCCTTGTTTTTTAAATTGGCGAAGAAGGCTATGAATGGCGGAACTCCCTTCAGAGAATGGGCCTGGGCCTCTTTCTATGCGACCGCGATCTCTGTTACCTTCGGTTTATTCCAACACACAGGCATTCAACAACCCCTTTGGTTGGCGCTGATTGTCATCTCGGTGGTCTTACACGAATGGGCCCATGCTTGGACTGCGGTTTACTTGGGCGACAACATGCCGCGCGCCCAGGGGCGGCTCACACTCAATCTTTTCAAACATTGGAAAGGGATCAGCGCCAAACCCGTCGAATTTGATGCCCGCCGTCCCCATGTGCGGGTTTATTTGGCGGGACCGGCCTTGAATCTGGCTTTGGCCTTGACCGGGTGGATTGGAAACATCCTATTTAATGAACCCGTATTTTTTGAAGCGGTAATGGGGATAAATATTTTTATCGCCGGTTTTAATCTCTTGGTGGGAGATGGGGTCCAGGCGGCTTTGTTGGCCTACCAAAAAATCCGACAAACGAGCCCCCCCTACCAATGGTTAAGGCCCTTTTTATGGCAACGCTGGATGCCGTTTCGCTTGTCCACGGAGCCCTCTGTGGACCCGAAGCAGAGAACGCCAATTCAAGCCGATATCGAAACTTACCGCGAAACAACACTTCATCTTCTTCGTCATATTAAGAATCGAGACATCCCCAAGTTTCAAGCGGATGTTCAGACGGCCATCCAACTGGCGCAAAAGATTCGCGACTCTGTTGGAAATTATGATGAGTTGCGCGGTTATTTAAACGATTCCAATTCAAAACGGATTTGGCCCACCTATCCCGATCTTCCCCTCAAACCCCTGAGCGCCGCTGAACTGTGGATTCTGGGGAACAAGGAAGACCTCTCACAAGAGATGCGGAATCATATTGCTGAACGAGTCCATGTCCTTTTTGATTCGTTCCCGGAGGATCAAAGAGAGGACATTCAACCCTTCAAAGAGCATTTTGAGTTGGTGGCGGCCAATGGGGAAACCATTTTGCTGCCTTCATTATTCATAAAAGCCATTCGTGACAACCGCCCTTTCGAAGAAATCATTGCTAGATTTCTCGCCAATTTAAATTTCACAGATGAACGCCTGATTCCAGATCATATTCAGTTGGATCGTTCCAATTTGTGCGTGGTGATGCAGCCTCGCTCTGACAAAACCCAATCCAGCGAAATCGCTCTGCACGAGACCATTCATGGGTTGTGTAACCGCCAGGTTTTATTGCTTCCTTCCTCCAGCGAGCTCATGCCGATGGCGGTGTCCATGCTGGAGTTGTTGCGCCATGAAAGACCCACCAAAGAACGTTTTAATCAACACGGCGAAGAAGCGGGCCTGATTTTGTTCGAAGCCGCTCAAAAATTCGCCGAGAGCCACAGGCCCGGCGAAGGGATTTCGGAAAAAGAATTTTTAACCCTGATTCAAATCGTCAGTGAAGTCGTCATTGAGCATTGGGAGGAATTTGAATTTTCAAGTCAACAAAACGCCCTATTAAATTGGACCAATGCCCCCACCTATGCGGAGCGCAAGGTCGGGGTTTTCGTGGGCATGGTCTTCCACCATTGGTACGGATCCGAAAAGGGAACCGATACCAATCCCTTCCCCGCGTTAAGACATCTGATCGAATATGCCAACACAACATTGGCCAAGATTTACGGATCAAAAAATTTTGAACCCGTGTTTTTTGACAAGGAACGAGAAAAACGTTTAACCACTTATTTAACGGAAGAAGTGCAAAGCCTCACGGGCCTTTCAAAACTGAGGGTGAAGCCGTGGAAAGCGAATTCTCCCACCGACCAACCCCATTGGCGTTTTACCCCGCAATCAGAAAAGGAGGTGGCGTTTCTTGAATATCCAGTTCAAGAATTTTTTGATCCCGATGAGGCCATCACCAAAATGAAAGGCTTGGCGCAGGCGATCGTGGTCTTGCAGCGCCTCAAAACAACCTTTATAGCTGAGGAATCCAACAGCGCGGAGTTTCAACTTTTTTGGGGGGTCGCTTACATGCTGTTGGCGGAGAAAGAGTTGCTGATGAAAAGGCTCGGTCTTGAGGAGGTGTTTGATCGCCTGGTGCTGAAGGCGTACCCCAATCCAAAAAATCCGGCCGCGCGAGAACGGATGAAAAAACAGCCGGCCTATATCCAATATTTGGAGGGGGTGATGTTCAACGCGCGCAAGAAGCAATCCGATCCTCGTATTGATTCCGTTGTCGCTGAAAAAATTAAGGAAACAAGACCCGCGTGGGACGAATTTTTTGATCAAGAAACCATTCTTCAACAAGCCAAAGCGAAAGTGCGAGATCAACAAGGGATCGATCCCGAACGAAACCCCGCCCTTGTTCAAATTGAGCAAATTTCCATTTCACTCAGCCTCTTGCGGGAAAAAATTTGGCCGGTGTTTAAAAAACTTTTGGATGAGGTGGCCAAAGAGTCCAAAGATCAGACCGCGGAGGAGCTTGGACAGAGGGGGGATGGGTCCAAAACGAAAATGAACCAGGCGACCAAAAATTTAGCGTGTCAATTGGGTGGAGCCGGGCAAGGCGCCAGAGAAGGCGCGGAAAAACATCTAAACCTTGCCCAACATATTCAAAATCTTCACGATAAATTAACAGCGTTGGGGGGAGATCTTCCGGCCATCAAAGATCAGGCCAGCCAAGTGGCGGTTTTCGCCCATCAGTTGGGACAGAAAGCCAAAGAGATCGCTCAAGAAGGAAATGGGAACCGCGGCCAAACCGCCAACACCATGCAAGATTTGGCCCAGCAGTTGGCAACGGCGGCGGAGGATTTAAAAAACAAAACCCACGATCTTTTGAAAGGCGTTCAAAACACCTCCCAGGGTCTCAAAGCCATGGAAGATCAGCCTCCGCTTGAACAAGGAGCCAATGCCGCTTCAGATAGCGCGGCCCAAATGGACCATGCCGCCGGCCAGGTCCAAGCAATCAGCGGCCAAATGGCCGAAGCCGCCCAAAGTCTTTTGAATGCGATCAACCAGGGAAGTGGAGAAGACAAAACTGAAACGGCGGCCAAGTCTCAAGGCATTGACCGTGAGTCGGGAGAAATCGAATCCAAAGCGCAGGATGTGGGGTCCAAGGCCGATGACTTGGCGGCGACCCTGTCACAATTGTCGAATATCTTGGGAAACATTCTGACCCCTCCCGGAGAGATTTTCCCTGGCCCCGCTGAAACGCCAGAGGGTTCTTCTCCAGAGGTTGACCGGAAAATCATAGATGAAGGTTTGTTGTCTGATTTGAACGCTTTGGCAAACACCCCGGCCGTCTCTGGCGGAAACCCCAGTATTGGTAATACACCAGGGGAATGGGCCGAGCGTCTCAATATATCCCCTGAATGGGCCGAACATTGGGTGGAATTGCGGCAGGCCGCGATGCCGTTGGTGGCAACATTAAAAAACAAATGGGCGCCGTATTTTGAGTCGTTGATCACAGAAGGAAAAGAAGGGCGACAAATCTCGGGGAAATCAGTGGACCAGAAAAATATCGCCCATATCTTAATTGATGGACGAGCTTTGGAGCGAACCACGGCTCCAGATTCTTTGACGGTGTTGCTCGAAATGATTTTGGACATGAGCGGCAGCATGGGGGGTCCCTATGCCGATGAAAAGAAATTGGACATGAATTCTCCCTTGGTTCAAACCACCATTGCCTTCATTGCCCAGGCAATGGCCTTCATCGAATTGAATAGAAATGGGAAGTGGAGGGACCTCCTCCATTTGGACGCGGAAATCAGGGCGTACGCGGCGGAGGACAACATCAAGGTTTTTTCGTTTGGCCAAAAACTCAGCGAAAAAGAATTGGCTCAAGCCATCGGAAAATTATTTTCTTCTCCGCTGAATCGTCGGGGAACAGCGGACACGCCCACTTTAAGAAATGGAAGCGAATCTTTACGGAAACGCGCCCAAGGAGAACGCGCCATTACCTTGGTTATTCACGGAACCGACGGAAATGTGCCGCAGGTTCGCGACGAAATCCAAGCCATCTTTAACGATCCGGCCAATAAAAACGTCTTTTATTTCACGGCCGGTGTGGGCGGGGGAGAATCGGTTGGAAAAGTCATCAAGGAGGTTTACGAGTCTGCAACGAACCCCCGCGTTTTCTGGACCCATGTGGAGAGCGCGGAAAAACTTCGGTCCGAACTGGTGGCCCAAACTGAAAAGATGATTAAAAAAGCCACCGCCAAAGTTCGCAAGGCGCATGATTGGGCGGCTCCGTTGTTGGTGATCGGAGTTTTGGTCAGTTATTTTTTATGGAACGGATTCCCATCTATTGAGGTGTTCGTCATGATGCTTGGGATGGGCCTTGTGGGGATAGCGGCGAAACTTACGCCCCCTTCACAAGCGGGCAACCCCGCCAGTCCACCCTATGCGTTTGAGGAAATAAATGGGACACATTATTTCACCATGGTTGACAAATGGGGACAAAAGGTCAGGCTTCCCATTCGCCCCGACACCACGAAATTCACCTTTAATCATCAAGGCGTAGAATGGCAACTCGAACGGCATCGCATTTCCATTAACCGGCCCAATGGCGCTCCTCGGATTTACGGAGAATGGTTGGGGGAAAAATGGATTTGGTACGAACAACAGGCGGATGGCACCACGACCGGGTTGGCCCAGGGGCCGCCGGCCGATCTGGGTTTGGTGTTTAAAAAAGGGTCGGTGACCGCAACGGATACCAACGGCCTGCAACTTTTTTCGGCTTCCTTGGCCAACCCTCAAGTTTGGGAATGGACCCTCCATGAGGAAATGAACGTCACACCGACGCTCGAAAAATATGTTCCCACCATTCAACAAGTTTTTAGAGAAGGCCGGCTGGTTCCAAACCAAATTCTCTTAACCGTTGAGGGGATTGCTCGTGTCATCACGCTGACTCCGACCTTCGTGAACCAATTGGCCGATATGATGGAAGTGTTGAGCCGAACCGACCCGGCCTCCACCAACCTGGCCCTCACCGGTGACAAAAGCACAGGCAAAAACACCGCTGTCTATGTGCTGGCCGGTTTCTTGCGGCAACCCGTTCGCACCATGAGTTTGCACGAAGACATCAACGAAATTGATTTGCTCTGGAAAACAACCGTGGGTTTATTCAAGCCCGGAACCACCGACCTTTTTTTAAGCGAATATGCCGATGCGGCCCGCGTGGGCGACTGGATTGTGGTGGATGAAGCCACCAAGCCCCGGCGTATCGGTTCCTTGACGGCGCTCAACACCATCAACCAAAACCGTCGACTCCGCTTGCCCGACCAAACGGTTATTCAAGCCGCTCCCACCTTTCGAGCGATGTTCTTGTGGAACCCCCCCAACGGGCTTTATGTCGGCCAAAGCATGGATAATGTTTCCGATTTCCTCAGCCGCCTAAGCGGTATCTCTTTTTCTTATCCAACGCCTGAAGAAGAAACCGATATGCTCATGGCGTCGTTTGAAAATATCGATACAACTCTGACAAAAGAGCATATGCGCAACCTCACCATGGCGACTGCGAATGTCGCTGCCCAAATTCGGGCGTATGCGGCTTCTCCCATTGGACAAAACGCCAATATCCCTCCTATGGATGGCCGTCAGATACGCAGAACCCTTCAACAAGTTTTCACATTTCCAGATGATCTGGCCTATCTTCGCGACATTTTATTAATGGACTATCCACTTTTCCTCTTGGCCGAAGAAGAACAAGAGGCGTTTCAAACAAAAATGAGCGAATGGTTTGACCAATTTTTTGGAAGGGGAAAATTCAATCAACATTACATGAATAATGAAAGTGGGGAGCCCACCATTGATCCGGGAATGCCGCGGGTGGATTTTGATCGACAAATGGTGGTTTTTGGGGATGCCAAGTCCGGAGTTCCTGAATTTCCAATTGCGCGGGGTGACCTTCCTTTAAGTGAAGCCGAGGTCCTCGAATTTCTGGATACTCCCACCAACCGACTGGATCTCTACCAGATGGCCAAAGCCATTTATTTGGGATATCACTATGCGGTCATCGGGGAAAAAGGCACCGGAAAAACTGAATCCATTCTTTACCTGTACAAGGGGTTGTTGCGACAGAGGTTGGTTCAACCTCCGCAGATCACCGAAAACATACAGGGAGACGACATTTTGGGTGTTCAACACATTGTGGACGGGAAAAGCCATTTCCCCCAAACACCGCTTGAAACGTCTTTGGTTGAAGACCGTCCCATTAATTTTTCGGAATTCACGAAAGGCAAACAAAGCGCGCTGGCCGCTTTAAACAATGTCATGGAATATATGTTTCAGAGTTTTACCGGGGGGAGAACCGCCCGCGCCAAAGCCAAAAACCGGAAATTCCACATCGTTTTTGACGGTAACCCCGCCACAGGGTCAACGCAGTCCAACGCTTTAAGCGCCGAGTTCGCCTCTCGCGTTCGCATTTTTCAAAGGCGGCCTCTGAAATTGAAACAATTGCAAGACCTTATTCGCGCGGATGAAAAGCGTCTAAAAAAAGAAGCCGTTGAAGAAGATTTTGATTGGCACGATTTGGATGAAACCACCATCACCGCATTGGCCCAATGCCAACTCAATCTCATGCAAGCTTACCGGGCCAGCGAATTGGGCGCTCCGCCCGACTATCGGCAAATTCACCGGCTGATTCAAAAGTTTGGCCGGTACCCGTTGCGGTTGCTGGAAGCCGAAGAAGAATATCTGCGGGAATTGATCATTACCGACCCCGACCATCGGCGCGTTGCCCTGAGGGCCGTTCATCCCCTGGAGGGGCCGCGGTTACGAACCAAGGCCCGCAATTCGGCTCAAAATCGCAAGTTGTCACCTGCCATTGGGGAGGCGGTGGGCCTGGTTCTGGCGGGCTTGAGTGGAGAGAAAAATGAAAATGAACCTTTGATCAAACTAACAAACGAACATCCCGACCTTATTTTTGACAATTTAATCCGTCATTCAACTCATCTCCTTACAATTAATAAGACGGTTCAATGTTTAGCAAGCGCATTGGGTGGGTTGAACCCAACTCAAAGGGGTGCTCTTGAGCGGTGGGTTCGATCTGCCCACTTGCATGACGTGGTTTCTCAAGAGGCGCGTGAGTGGGCCATCGAAGACCTTAAAAAAAGAATTCGCCAAGCGGCCGATAAAACCCAAGTCCATGACCAGGTTATGGAGGCCTTGTGTTTATTGGCCTCTCCGTTGGTGGATATGCGTAGGGACAACACGATCACGGCGCTCCCCAACAACCCAGAGCTTCAAAACCTGGCTCTTGCCTTTTCCTCAGACCATATCCAGGCCACACTTGAACAACCGCATGACACTTTGGTCAAGGCCTTGGGTTATTCCGATAAACCGATTGTTTCGAGTGTGATCATTGAAAGTTGTAAAGCCATCCGATTGTTCGAAATGGCCCGCGAACTTTACCCCAAACCTGAGATTCTCGCATTGACAGATATTTTGCTTTGGCTTTCCCCCTATTTGGGATCGGATTTGGCAAGGCTCGTTACAGAACTTCTCATTGAAATTCTTACTCTCAAATTCGTGGATGAGCAAACACTGAGGCAAACTTTTGAGGAACTCAAGGTCCTTGTATCCACCTCAAAACCGGATGTCTCTTCCGCTCCGACCTTTAATTGGAACAACTACACCGTCAAAACCGCCGATGTTATTCCCGGTCTTCCCAGGAATGGAGACTCAATCCCGGGTATGCCAGGAGAAACCTGGAAAATCCAGAGTAGCCCCACCCTCTCTGCCGATGGAACAAAAATGTGGGTGATGGTTTCCCTGGATAACAAAGCTCAAATGCTCGAATTGGATCGAAACATACAAACAGGGCAACTGTCTAAAGCCAAAGCCGTCATCCTGAATGGGACCCCCATACCTGGGTTGGACCCCGGGAAAACATGGGACATCCGGAGCAGCCCCACCCTCTCTGCCGATGGATCAAAAATGTGGGTGATGGTTTCCCTGGATAACAAACGCCAAATCCTCGAATTGGATCGGGACATTCAAACAGGTCAACTGTCTAACGCCAAATCCGCCATCATAGGTGGGACCCCCATCCCTGGCTTGGAGCCAGAAAAGATATGGGACATCTTGAGCGCCCCCACCCTCTCTGCCGACTGTACAAAAATGTGGGTGTGGGTTTACTTGGATAACAAACGCCAAATCCTCGAATTGGACCGAGACATTCAAACAGGGCAACTCTCTAACGCCAAAGTCGTCATCCTGGATGGGACCCCCATCCCTGGCTTGGAGCCAGAAAAAAAATGGGACATCAGGAGCGCCCCCACCCTCTCTGCCGATGGAACAAAAATGTGGGTGATGGTTTCCCTGGACAACAAAAACCAAATCTTCGAATTGGATCGAGACATTCAAACAGGGCAACTGTCTAAGGCCAAACCCGTCATCATAAATGGGACTCCAATCCCTGGGTTGGATCCAGAGAAAACATGGGACATCTATAGCACCCCCACGATCTCAGCCAAAGGGGGAAAAATCTGGGTGTGCATTAAACTGGAGAACAAACTCCAAATCCTTGAATTAACATCTCAATTGGTGGATGCGCCAAAGGGTGGGCATGGCGGCGAATCAACGCCAAGCACGCAAAGCGCTTCACCCCTGTCCGCAGGCTCTTCCGCTCCCACCGTCAGTTCGCTCGATTCCTTTCTCGATAAATTAATCGCCATCCTTCATCGGGCCCTTGAAAGGTTGCAGCAAACCGGCGAAGCGGCGGCCGGCGCGGTTGGTTCGTTGCTTCCGTCAAAAACCAAGTCCTTTAATTGGAATAACTACACCGTCAAAACCGCCGATGATATTCCCGGTCTTCCCAGGAACGGGGACCCGATCCCGAGTATGCCAGAAAAAAAATGGGCCATTTGGAGCAGCCCCACCCTCTCTGCCGATGGAACAAAAATGTGGGTGTGGGTTTACTTGGATAACAAACGCCAAATCCTCGAATTGGATCGAAACATACAAACAGGGCAACTGTCTAACGCCAAACCCTACATCATAGATGGGACCCTAATCCCTGGCTTGGAGCCAGAAAAAAAATGGGACATCCGGAGCAGCCCCATCCTCTCTGTCCATGGAACAAAAATGTGGGTGTGGGTTTACTTGGATAACGAACACCAAATCCTCGAATTGGATCGAAACATACAAACAGGGCAACTGTCTAACGCCAAACCCTACATCATAGATGGGACCCTAATCCCTGGCTTGGAGCCAGAAAAAATATGGGACATCTTGAGCGCCCCCACCCTCTCTGCCGATGGAACAAAAATGTGGGTGTGGGTTTACTTGGATAACAAACGCCAAATGCTCGAATTGGACCGAGACATTCAAACAGGGCAACTGTCTAACGCCAAAGTCGTCATCCTGGATGGGACCCCCATACCTGGGTTGGATCAAGAGGAAAAATGGGACATCTGGAGCAGCCCCACCCTCTCTGCCGATGGAGGAAAAATGTGGGTGTGGGTAAAACAGGACAACAAGTCCCAAATTCTCGAATGTGATCGGGACATTCAAACGGGCCAACTGTCTAACGCCAAACCCTTCATCATCGACGGGACCCCCATCCCTGGGTTGGATCCAGAGAAAACATGGAACATCTATAGCACCCCCACAATCTCGGCCAAAGGGGAAAAAATGTGGGTGCAGGTTCAACTGGACAACAAACCCCAAATCCTTGAATTAACATCTCAATCGGTGGATTCGCAAAATGGTGAGAATAGAGGCGATTCAACGCCAAGCACGCAAAGCGCTTCACCCTCGTCCGTAGGTCCTTCCGCTCCCACCGTCAGTTCACTCAATTCCTTTTTCGATAAATTAATCGCCCTCCTGAATCAGGCCTTTGAAAGGTTACATCAAACCAGCGAAGCCGCGGCCGGAGCGGTTGGTTCGTTGCTTCCGTCCAAAACCAAGTCCTTTAATTGGAACAACTACACCGTCAAAACCGCCGATGATATTCCCGGTCTTCCCAGGAATGGAGACTCAATCCCGGGTATGCCAGGAGAAACCTGGAAAATCCAGAGTAGCCCCACCCTCTCTGCCGATGGAACAAAAATGTGGGTGCGGGTTAAACTGAACAACAAAGATCATATCCTCGAATTGGATCGAGATATTCAAACAGGTCAACTGTCTAACGCCAAATCCGTCATCATAGGTGGGACCCCAATCCCTGGCTTGGAGCCAGAAAAAAAATGGGACATTGGGAGCAGCCCCACCGTCATTGCCGACGGAACAAAAATGTGGGTGCGGGTTAAACTCGACAACGACCTCCAAATCCTCGAATTGGACCGAGATATTCAAACAGGTCAACTGTCTAACGCCAAATCCGCCATCATAGATGGGACCCGCATACCGGGGTTGGACTCATATAAAAAATGGGCCATCCAGTGCTCCCCCACCCTCTCTGCCGATGGAACAAAAGTGTGGGTGTGGGTCTACTTGGATTACAAACACCAAATCCTCGAATTGGATCGGGACATTCAAACCGGCGAACTGTCCAAGGCCAAATCCGTCATCATGAATGGGACTCCTATACCGGGGTTGGGAACCGGGAAAAAATGGGAAGTCGATGATACCCCCACTCTATCCGCTGATGGAAGAAAAATGTGGGTGGTGGATAAATTGAACAACATACCCCAAATGCTCGAATTGGACCGAGATATTCAAACCGGCGAACTGTCTAACGCCAAAGCCGTCATCATAAATGGGACCTCCATACCTGGGTTGGACAAGAGGAGCAAGAGGAAGAAATGGGACATCCAGAGCGCCCCCACCGTCATTGTTGATGGGGAAAAAATGTGGGTGATGGTTTACTTGGAGAAAAAACTCCAAATCCTTGAATTAACATCTCAATTGGTGGATGCGCCAAAGGGTGGGCATGGCGGCGAATCAACGCCAAGCACGCAAAGCGCTTCACCCCTGTCCGCAGGCTCTTCCGCTCCCACCGTCAGTTCACTCGATTCCTTTTTCGATAAATTAATCGCCCTCCTGAATCAGGCCCTTGAAAGGTTACATC
This sequence comes from Elusimicrobiota bacterium, assembly GCA_022072025.1. Taxonomy (NCBI): domain Bacteria; kingdom Pseudomonadati; phylum Elusimicrobiota; species Elusimicrobiota bacterium. Next base: position 506 of record JAJVIP010000022.1, on the reverse strand, counting down.
AAACCAGCGAAGCCGCGGCCGGAGCGGTTGGTTCGTTGCTTCCGTCCAAAACCAAGTCCTTTAATTGGAACAACTACACCGTCAAAACCGCCGATGATATTCCCGGTCTTCCCAGGAACGGGGACCCGATCCCGGGTATGCCAGAAAAAAAATGGGACATCCGGAACAGCCCCACCCTCTCAGCCGATGGAACAAAAATGTGGGTGCGGGTTAAACTGAACAACAAAGACCAAATCCTCGAATTGGATCGAGAGGTTCAAACGGGCGCCTTGTCCAACGCGAAATCCATCATCATCAATGGAACCCCCATACCGGGGTTGGAGCCAGAAAAAAAATGGGACATTTGGAGTGTCCCCACCGTCACTGCCGATGGAACAAAAATGTGGGTGATGGTTTCCCTGGACAACAAAAACCAAATCCTCGAATTGGATCGAAACGTTCAAACCGGCGAACTGTCTAACGCCAAACCCTACATCATAGATGGGACCCTAATCCCTGGGTTGGAC
>JAJVIP010000021.1 GCA_022072025.1 Elusimicrobiota bacterium | reverse complement strand
ATTATGTGAAGAGTTCAGTTATGTGTTGTGTTAAGGCTTTTGCCTTTGTAGCCGCGACACAAAATTCTGAATTCTTCACCCTCCCTTGAACGCCTTGTAAGCGCCGTTTACTGACCGCATCCTTTCTGGACATATAATTAGGAGCAACGAATCCTTTATGTCCATTCAATCCGCTATTCATGATTATCTGGCCAAGTTTGAAGCTGACGAGCTTTCTAAGCCCGCTCGCTGCGGCGCGTGCAATAAAGCTTGTGCTTTGCGGTGGCATGGCCAATACAAGCGCAGCGTCATCGCTCGAACGCAGACGTATCTCGTTCCCATTAAACGCCTCTTCTGTTCCGCTTGCCGTCACACGTTTGCTCTCCTTCCATCTTTCCTCGTGAAATTTCATCGCTACGCGAAAGAAACAATTTTTCATCTGCTGAAACGTTTGAAGCGCCATACCTATGACGCGGTGGCCAATTGGTTTACTGAGCAAAATGGACACTGCATCGCTCCCTTGACGCTCTACTTCTGGCGGCGGAAATTCGCATAAGTGTTTCATCCGTCTAAATATTTCCTGATCTGATCTCACTTTTTTCTTTCCTCGCGAATCGTTCCAATCATCGCCGCCTCATTTCTCGAATCACGCAGCCATAAATTCATCAACATCATTCCCTTTCACTCGCTCTGTGTTCGATCTCCACCACAATCCTCTTAATGGTGTCTGCAAATTCGCACTGATAGTGTTGGTGCCATGATGAATGGAGATCTCGTTTGGAGTTTTTCGGAGCACGTTAAAAGCCAAGGGAAAAGCGAAAGCTCTTGCTCTCACTTTCGGTATGACCTGCGCGTCCTTCTTAAGTGGTTGGCCCGTCGGAGACTGGCGCTCTCCGAACTCACGTCTCAAGTTATGCAAGAGCACCTTCGCTATCGAGAAAAATATCCTTACAGGCCCAAGCGACTCGAACCCATTCTCCACACGCTGCGAACGTTCTGCCGTTACGCCATCCACCGCCGTCTTATCTTCGACGATCCCACCGAGGGAATCTCTTGTCGTTGGTTGCATGTGCCTGGTGGTTTCGCCGGCTACCAGGGCGCTCTTCGTCAATTTCTCGTTCGGCCTTCGGATATCCTGCGCTATCAGCTCCCATTGTTTGCTCCATACTGGGAACAATACTTGGAGCATCTCTTGCGTCATGGGTACGCCAAAGGAACTTTGCACCGCTTGAATTTCCCGATCTATTATTTTCACCGCTACGTCATCCGTCGCCATCTCGGTTCCATCACGGAAATCACACCGCGCATCATCGACGACTACATTCGGCGCGCTGGAATGGATGGCCGGCGCATTTATCAGCGGCGCTTCGGCAAAGATTATGTTCGGCATCTGAGAAGTTCCGTTAACGCCTTTGTGACCTTCGCCTTCCGCCAAATGAATCAAGAGTTCGGCAAACCCAAGACCATTACCGAGAGCAGGCTGATTCCGGTTTCGTTGGTGAACGGCTATCTCGAATTCTGCCGCGTTCATAGGGGTCTCAAAGAAATCACTCTCCAGAACCGCCTCCGATATCTCTTGCGGTTTCGACGGTTCCTGTCGGGTCGGCGTTTGAGTCATCTCAAAGACATCTCCATTCTTCACGTTGATGCATTCCTCATGCACGAATCCAAACTCATGAAAGGCCCGGGCCTTGCGCCCGTGGCCACGATGGTGCGCTCGTTCTTTGAGTACCTGCATCTTCATGATCACATCGCATCCGACCTGGCACGCGATGTTGTTTCTCCTTGCCGATTCAGTCAGGACCGGCGCCCGCGATATCTTCCGTGGTCTAAAGTCGAACAAGTTCTTTCCTCCATTGATCAAAGCCGTCCCGTTGGTATTCGCGATCACGCTCTTCTTTGCCTCCTCACTTATCACGGCATTCGACCGCGGGAAGCCGCCAATCTCAAAATGTCTGACATCGACTGGGCCAAATCTTCATTTCTCCTTCGTCATCGGAAGAATGGAGATTCTGAGGCTTACCCGCTCTTCCCTGATGTTCAAAAAGCCATCGAAAAATATCTTCCTGTCCGGCCTTCTTGTGGCTTATCCAACGTCTTCTTAACCGACCGGGCTCCTTACAAACCCTTGAATTCGAGTTCGATGTTCAGCATTGCCACCAAATATCTCCGTCGATGCTTCGGCGATTCTCTGACCCAATATGGTCCGTATGTCTTCCGCCACTCCTTCGCAAAAGCGTTGATCGACCGCGGCGCCAAGATGGAGGACGTCCTCACTCTTCTTGGCCATCATCGTCTCGACAGCACTTTCGTCTATACCCGTATCGCGACGGAAGACTTGAGAGAAGTCTCGGACAACTATTCCGCCCTTCTATGAGCCAAAAAACTCCAGGAACATTCAGCAGCTTTCTCAAAGACCACCTCCAGAGCTATCTCGAATTCAAACGAAGCCTGCACTTCACCAGCTTTGGCGGCGCCTCCCTACGCTCTCTCGCTCACGACCTCGATTACTACCTGACCTTCTTCGGCATCTGGTCTCTCGAACGACTCACCGATGGGACTCTGAACAGTTGGATCCACATCATGAACCATCAGTCGGCCTCGACGAAAAACAAGAAACTTGTCTTTGTCCGAGGATTCTTCAAATACCTCGTGCGAATCGGAGTTGCCAAAAACAATCCGGCTCTGTGTCTTCCTTTCTTAAAAACCAATCCTTCCAAGCCGCACATTTATTCGCTCAAAGAGATCCAGCAAATTCTCTCGGAAGCCGTCCTCTACAAGGAAAAAAATCCTCGTGATCTTTGGGGATGGACATTGGAGACGATGCTCTTTCTGATCTATGCCTGCGGCCTGAGAATAAGCGAGGCCATAAAGCTGAAAATCCGAGACGTCGACTTTGAGGAAAATGCGCTGTCTCTGTGGGAGACGAAATTCCACAAAGAACGATTGGTTCCGTTTTCATCCGCCGTTGCCCAAAAACTGAAGTCTTATCTCGCTCGTCGATTGCAAAGGTATCCGTGGACAAGTTCAAAGGCGCCATTCTTCCGCTCCTCTTCCGGCCTGTGCCGCGCCGGTCTCATCGAATCTCACTTCCGAAAAATTCTTGTGCGTTGTGAGCTGGCCAAACCAAAAGGCCGCGGACCTCGCATCCACGACTTGCGCCATACCTTCGCGGTTCACCGGCTTTACAAGTGGTATCAGGAGGGCCACGACATTCAGAACCGGCTGCCATTGCTTTCCACGTACATGGGACATATCAGCGTCGAAAACACGCAGGTTTATCTCACCGTCACTCAATCTCTGCTTCGAGAAGCGGATCGCCGTTTCCAGCGAGCCTTCGAGGACGTCACCAAACGATCTCTTCGACGAGCTCTCAAACATTTCTAATGATCTCATTGACCACTCACCTTAAAAATTTCTTCCATACCTATCTCCACCAACAGCGGGCGTTAAGTTCCAACACCATCAAAAGTTACCGAGACACCTTTAAGCTCCTGCTTCAATATCTTCAAGCTCAGCGCCGGAAATCCGGGCCTGTGGATGTCACCGAGCTCGACGTCAAAACCATTCTGGCCTTCCTCCAATATCTGGAAGACAAAACCACCGGCCGAGGAAACTTGCCGCAAACCCGCAATCATCGGCTGCTCGCGATCCAATGCTTCTTCAAATATCTCTCCCTTCATCAGCCTTCCCTCGAAAATCACTGTAAGCGCATCTCCGGCATCCCCTTAAAAAGAGCGGATGAGCCCGTGATGGACTTCTTGAACCGTCAAGAGCTTGAAGATGTCCTCGCTCAACCGCAGATAAATTCCAGCGATGGCATCCGGGACTTGGCCATTCTCAATTTCATCTACAACACCGGATCGCGAGCCTCGGAAGTTGCCGATGCTCGTCTCTCCTGGTTTGATATGTCCAATCGCCTTGTGAACATCACTGGGAAGGGAAACAAAACCCGGGAGATGCCGCTGTGGCCCGCCACCGTTCGGTTGCTTAAGCTTTATCACGAGCGTCACCGTCGGACACCGAAGGCCATCTGTTCGAGTTACTTCTTCATCAATCAGCGCGGCCTCTCCTTTACACGCTTTGGTATCCGGGCCATCGTGAAGCGATATGTTCAGCGTGCGGCCCAACGTTGTCCTAGCCTGGCCAGAAAACGCATCTCGACTCATAACCTCCGGCATACCACCGCCTCTCATCTCCGTGAGTCGAGCGTCGACCAAACGCTCATCAAATCGTGGCTGGGTCATAAACGCCTCTCCTCCAGTGATCGCTATGTCAAAACCGATCTCGCTCATAAACGCAGAATCCTCGAACGCTTTGCTCCGCCTCATTATGTGACCAGTCTTGAGAACGACGATAAGCATGGTTCCCAAGCAAAATTGTTGGATTGGCTCGAAGAGCTATAGACGGAAAAGGCCATCGATATGAATCTGAAAAGGCGAAAAGCCGGGTGCCACTTTATGTGCTCAGTAAAAGAATTATGTGAACAGTCCTCGTTCATGGCTGTTCGTTTCTTCGACTTCTCCGTCGATCTAAAATGCCCTAGGGAAACTCGCCACATAA
>JAJVIP010000020.1 GCA_022072025.1 Elusimicrobiota bacterium | reverse complement strand
TCCAGGTGAACGTCGCGCTCCAATTCACATAGGCATCGCTCGTGTCCGCCGTGAACCACGCCGAGTTCCCAGGCTCCACGATGCTGAAGTTCGGGTTCGTTCTCGACGTCGCTGGGTCGTAGAATTGCGTCAAATCGTTTCGTCGGATGCGCAACTGAACCAGGTTGATATTGCTATTGGTGGTATCAGAAGCCGTTCCGGAAACCGTTGCCAGACTTGACACCCGTGGGACAGTCGGGGCTCCCACCGGTTTTTGAATATGCACCACTGGAATCACATTGTCGTAGGTAAATGTGGTGGAGGAAATGGGAGATGAAAAATTGAGCGCCACATCTCGCGCTCTGACTTTGACCAAATAGGTTGTGTCATTGACCCAAGCGGGCACAGAACCCGCCACCACGCTCCAAGGACCCGGATCTGTTGACGTTGAAGCAACGATCCAACCCAAACTGGGAGCGTCTCCTGTATCCGTAAAGTCGCCGTTGGTCACATTAAAACCGGCTCCATCCCACCAATTCCCTCCTCCATCAGGATTGCGTTGGACCGCCACCTTAACATTGAGAAGGCCGGACATACGCGCTGTCGCGACATCCCCGGCGGTCCCAGATATTGTTGTCAGCGTCCTTTCAAAGGGTGCATTGGGCTCTTGTAAAACCGTTGTAGGGACACTGGAATCCCAAATAAAGGTTTGCGTTGTTGAGGGTGACAAATTACCCGCCAAATCAATGGTGTAAATATTCAGCAAATAATCGGTGTTGTCTTGCCAACCTGCGGAAGGCTCAGGGATCGCCCAAGATGTGGACCCCACAACAACCAACCACGTCGAACTGTCAACCACCCAGGCACTGCCGTTCCAATATTCGTTCCCCGGAGGAGTTCGCCGAATACGCATTTCGCTGCGCCGAATTCCAGCATAGGCATGAACGGGAGCATCAACGGCCGATCCAGTCACGGAGGCCAATGGGTTGGCCGGCGATCGATAAACAGGACTTCCGGTTGGATCTGTAAATGTTACGGTCCCATGATAGAGATCAAAAAGGAATGTTACGGTCGATCCAGCTGACTCATAATTTGATGAGCGATCATAGGCCCGTGAAAATACCGTGTAAACCCGGTCTGATGCTAATTGAGACAAAAGTGTTCCGGCATTGTAGGACCAGCCAATTGTGGGTTGATTGATATGCACCACTGAAGAGGCAACCGTTGAGTAAGTGTTGGAGCTAAAAGCGGCTCCATTCCAATAATAAGTACTGCCGGAGAGAACATAACTGATGGTCAGATCAACACCGGCCACCCCTGAGAAATCATCTCCCGCTTCTCCTGAGAAAGTAGCGAAGGTTCGATAGGGAGCTCCATTGACAGGAACCGATATGGAGGAGGTGGCTGCCGCGTTGTCATAATAAAACACATTGGATGAAACGCCTGTCACGAATGAATTTTGAGTATTGCCCGCTCCATCAGCTGCCCAAGCCAATACGCGGTAGTTATGCCCTGAAACGAGTTCTCCATTGAGACTGGCATCGTTGTAAATCCAGGTGCCAGAAGAGGCCCCTGTGAAAGTGGCCGTGCGCGTGGCAATGGTGGTCGTGAATTGCGCCCCATTCCAATATTTAATTGGTGATGTGCTGATATCAATCACCTGAAGTCGGATGGATGAAATGGCACTAAAGTCCAACCCTCCCGCAAGTTCGGTGCCTCCAGCGGTTCCCGTGAGAGTGCTGAGACTGTTATACCCGCTGTTGTGAGGAGGTGTAATAATACCCGCGGTTGGCGCGACATTGTCCACTTGGAAGGTGATCGTTGAAAAGACTGCTTCGATATTTTCAGCGCTATCAATTGCTTGAGGAATGAGCCGATAATATCGACCTGAAGTCCAAGTACTGGGCAATTTATTTCCAGACGTGGTGAGGTTCCATGTGGCTGAGGTGGTATACACATCGGCCAAATTAGAAATGACTTGAGTCGAAGACGTCACCCAGCCCAACACTGAACTCCAATACAAATCATCACCTGTTCCGGCTGTCAGATCACCCCCCAAGTTCCATACCGTAACCAAAACATTATTGATACCGCTCGTGGCATCGCCAGCGGTTCCGGAAACAACATCCAAATCTTGCAGAGAGTCCCCATTGGACGGAAGGGTAACCGCCGAATCAGGAGCCAAAATATCAACCGTGAACCGACGAGTGGACCGGGCCTCCAGATTGCCCAAATTGTCTTCCGTCCATGTTTCCATGAAGTATCGATATCCCGAATCCCAAGTGGGGGCCCCGGTCGAGTAAGCCACGCCGCCATCGGAATGAAAACGCGTAATGATTTCCCCGGCTTGATCAAAAGCTCCGGGGTAATTTCCATTCCAATACAGGTCTCCTCCGTCCGAGATATTGTTGTTGTTATCATCCCGCCGCAACGTCATGTAGACCTTGCTCGAATTGACACCCACGCTTACTTTGGGCGTAACGGGATAATCTTGTACATTGGCCGACAACGTGATCAATTGATTGGTCGTTCCGTTGTAACCAACTCCTTCGGCGGGCCGTGTGACTGTTGTGACGGGGGCCGATGAATCAAAAATAAACTGAGAAACAGTGGGCGCTGCCGAAACATTGTCGAGCGCGTCAAAGGGAGTGGCATGAATGCGATAGGTGTGACCCGAGACCCACAGGGCATCATCATTGTCATACGTCCAGGTCACTTGAGCTTGTCCTGAAATATTGACGGTAATTGTGGAAGACGTGGTGGTGAAACTGGAGATCCCCGTCCAATAGGTATCTTGATTGGCGCCCGCTCCTCCCAGCGCATGATCATCTCCCAAATCAATAATTTGGAGTTCCACCCGCGCCATGCCCACCCGTTTGAAGGTGATGGGATAATCGCGAGCTGTTCCGGTAATCTGCGTTAAGCTGGTTCGTGAAACCCCGGTGGGAGGAGTTACGATGGCGACCATGGGGGCCGAAGAATCATAAACAAACACCTGAGAAGTGGGCAGCGATTGAAGATTGGAAATTAAATCCGTGGCAGATGATTTGACAACATAGCTATGTCCCTGCGTCAAGGCGCCATTGAATCCTGCATGGGTATAGGACCAAGTCCCAGAGGAAGCTCCAACAAACGTTCCTGTCTGCCAGGAAGCCGATTCATCTGTTTCGCTGAAATCTGTGGAGGCCGGCTTCCAATAGTTTCCGGTATCTGTGTCTTGAATGGACACAGACACTCCTGAACCTCCTATTCCAGCATTCAAAATTCGATTGGCAGGCAAGGTATTGAAATCATCGGCCGTTCCTGAGAGCGTTGAAAGAGTTTTGTAATAAGGCTCTCCGGAATAGATAACTCCACCCGCCAAGGGCCGTGTCACGCCAGAGAGGGGGCTCGTGTTATCAAATGTGAAAGTGGATGAACCTGACGCGAAATCGTTTTCGACATTGCCTGCTGAATCCGTGGCTTCACTTGTGATGTAATAGGAAGCGCCAGATAATAAATCTCCATCCCCCAAACCTGCGATCGCGTAATTCCAATCCGGGAAAGACGGGTTCTCTGTCACACCGGTTCTAAACACGGGCGCGTCCCCGGCAGTCGTGAAATCATCGTCAATCGCGTTCCACCACAGCCCCGCGCTCAAATCTTTTACAGCAATCCGCACCAGTGAAATCGGGGATCCCGTATCCGCGGCTGTTCCTCGAATACCAGCCGCTCCCAATGTCTTCACCGTGCTTCCAGTCGCTGGAACCGAAATTTGGGACGTGGGCAAATTGGTATCAAAAGTAAAAGTCGAATATCCAATCGAGGAATAATTTCCCGCCGCATCGAGAACGCGAACAGAAACAGCATACGATTGACCCGACGACCACGTCGGGGTCGAACCCGTAAAGTACCAATTGGCCCAGCTGTTGGTGGTGGAAGCGGTGAACCAAGCGGTGTTGTCCGTGAGAGAACTGTTGGAATCCCAGTTGGGTCCACCCGCCTCGGCCAAATCCCACCAGACATTCCCTCCGATGTGCCAAATTCTCAATTGAATCGTGGAGATACTACCCGACCGTGGTCCCCCGGTTGTATCAACGGCGGTTCCCGCGATGGTGGAGAGATTACTTTCATAGTTGGTCCCGGGATCCATGTAGGGTTTTGTAATAAGACCGGTTGGCGCCGTTGGATCGTACACAAAAGTAGAAACTCGAACACTGCTGACATTTTGGCTTTGGTCGGTGGCTTTAACATGGAGCTCATATTGATGCCCACTCTGCCAGGTGGGAATCTGGTCGGAACCAAAGGGGTAACTCCACGGAGCGCTGGAACTGCCGACAGTGATGGTGCTGCTCGTCATTCGATAAGAGGCGGAGACTTGGTTGAAACCCGTGGCGTTGATTCCGGAATACCATTTGTTCGCATCTCCATCATCCGCGTCGAAAACAGCCACCTCGATTTTTTCAAGTCCGGACCTCGGATCCGCCAATCCATCATGCGCTGTTCCAGAGAGAATATCGAGCGTTGAGGCCGCGTGATAAAGCGTGGAGGGAACCAAAACCGCGCTCACCACTGGCGAAGTGGAGTCATAAATGAATGAAATGACAGATGTGGTGGACACATTTCCCGCCACATCGGTCGCCCGAGCGCGAACTTGATAGTTCTTGTTAACAGTCCATGCGGGAGAAGCGAAACTCCAATTGGCGTAAGGCATGGCAACCACCAACCAACTCGACGAGGCCTGGTCAAAAGCGGAACCCCCCCAATATAAATTGTCCGTCAGATTAAGGATTTCTATGTGCATGCTGGCTATTCCACTATCAGAATCAGCGGCTACCCCAGTGATGTTGTTCAACAATTGAAGAGGTCCATAGGAACCATTGTTGATCGGAGCGGTGATACCAAGGCTTTCAGGCGCCACGTTATCGAAGTAAAACGTATAAATTCCGGGAACATCCCCCACCTGCGTGTTGGGCGTGGGTTGGGCCTCATCCGTTCCATAGAGACGAATGGTGTAGGTGGCTCCACTGGTCAGATGAGTTGAATTAACATAGGTGGAGACGTAAACCTGTGCGCCATTCTGATTCACAAGCGTTCTCGTATCAATAAACACTTCACCCGATGCGGTGAATCCAGTTCCGTTAAAATAATTCCCCGCCTGGTTTTGAATAGAGAACTTGATGGTCCCCAATCCCGCCAGATCTCCATTGACTGTTCCCGAAATATTGGTCAAAGACCGAACGGGGGTTGAATTGGGCAATGTCACCCCGGATGTTGGCGCAGTGGTATCAATAATCACGTTATAAGCAATCGACTCCGCCCCCAAATTGGGGGTTGGGAAAGCATTATCACGCGATCGCGCTTTAACGGTATAGGCGCGATCACTTCTCCAACCGTTCATAACGGTGGGTGGATCCATTTTCAAACTATCAAGCGCGTTGTAGCTCCATGTTCCAGATGAGGCGCCTTGCGCGGTGTATCCATCTACCGCTTTCCAAGAAGCGCCTTCGGTGGTGTTGCTGCTGAAAATGGTGCCGGTCCAATAATAGGTGGACCCCGCCAATTCATAGGACACCACCGTGTCAACATTGGCCGCGCCACTGAGTCCCGCGTTGTTCGGGTAATCGGCGGTGGTGTTGTCATCGACGGATCCTTGTAAAGCCAAAAGTTGACGGCGTTTGGAATTCGTCGTGGGCAAAGTGAGCGTGGCGACAGGCGCTTTGTTATCGATCAAGAACGTTATGGAGGATATCCCAGCCGCATAAAGAGAGTTGTCATTGCTGGCCTTGTCATCAACCCGTACGCGGAGCGTAAAGTTTTCAGTGTTGTAAATGGGCAAAGTGAAATCGGGCATGCTGGTATAGGCCCAGGAACTCAAATAAAGGGTCGCGTTCAAATATTGAGGTGTGGGGCCCGCTTGCCAATTCGAGCCATCCCAGAAAGATCCGTTGGAATTGCGACGAAGAATAACCTGGACTTGATTGATTTGGTTATAACCGGCAACACCGTTATCTTGATTGGCCCCCAACGGATCACTCACTGGGCCCGAAGCTATAACAACTGAAGAGCGAACCTGATTTGAGATAACCGAACTTATGGTGGCCGTTGGAATCGACACATCATAAACAACGTCGGAGGGATGTTCGGCTTCATCATTGCCATTAAATATGTTCGCGTCCACATAGGTTTCATCCTCGGCAATAGTGAAAATCTTGTATTTGTAACCGTTGGTTATATGAGTCGAATAGGCGATGTCATAAAACCAATTCCACAAATTTGGTGAAACCAAGGAAGGTGTCACAGACAAATACGGACGGCTGAGCGTCCAGGTGGCGCCATTCCAATAATAACCATCCGCCGCCGTGGTGTCGTCTTTGTTGATTCTTTGAATATCCACTTTTACGTTGTTCACGCCGGCCAAACCAGATTGATCATTCGCCGTTCCAGAAATACGCGCGAAGCTACTGGTAAATGAGGTCAAGGGTTGGGTCAGAACAGTGGCGGGCACTTGCGTGTCATACGTGAACAAGGAGGTAACTTGAGCGCCTGTAATATTGGCGGTGTTGACGCCTCTCGCCCGAACCGTGAAACTGGCTCCATGAACAAACCAGTTACCGGAGGCGGGAATCGAGGAATTCCAAGTCCAATTGGGAACCGCCAAAGCATTGGCCGAAGTATAAGTCGAAGCGCTCACCCACGACTGGGAAACCCCGCTCCAATATCTGTTCACCGCATCGGAATATCTTTCAATTTGAACTTCCACTCGCTGCGTGGCCGCATTCGCAGTCCCGCTGATATCAGACAAATTCTCTTTATAGAAACGAGAATTGGCTGGTTTGCTGAGGGTCACCACAGAAGGCGGTGGTTGGAAAACGAAGGTGAAGGTACTGGGGGCCAATTGGGTTTCCTGATAATTATTGGCCTTATCCACCGCTCGGACGTAGAGATTATAAGTCACCAAATTGTCCCACAAGTTTCCTTGATTTGTTGTTTTACTCCATTCGCCCGTGTTGCTGTTGTAAGAATCAACGGGATTCCAAACGTTGGTGCCCGAGGGTTCCCACTGACCGTTCGAGAAGCGGTACCAATGGGTATCGATGCCATTGTTTCTTTGGATTGAAATTTCAACCGTTTCAAGACCGGGTGTTCCAAACGTCGTGTCTGTGGCTGTTCCAGTTATGGCGGGCAAAGACGAAACGATCCCTGTGTTGGGAATCACGATCGCCGCCGTGCCTGGGCGAATATCATAAGTGGCTGTCACAACAGTATAGGACTGTGTGTTCCCCGCCCGGTCAATCGCTTGAACATAGAACCTGAACCATCTTTGGTCGACACCCGTACCATGACTCCAATCTGGGGGTAGAGCGGAAAGGCTCCAGGAGCTTGTATAAACCGTGGCCCGAGTGGATGATTCCACCCCCCCCCATCCGGTCCCATCCCACCACGGATTGACGGCTTCTGTTCCATCAAAAATTTTAACGTTGACATATTGAATTCCCGAAGGCGTGTTTCCCGGTGGAACCAACACATCCGCTACGGTTCCGGTGATGGTGGTCAGACTTTTGAAATATCCCGCCCCGCCACTTAACATAGAAGCGGTGGGCGTTGATTTGTCGATGACAACATTGGCGGAGGCATAGGTTTGTTCCGTGTTGGTGGGGCTGGAATTATCTTCTGATCGGGATTGAATTTGATAACCATACCCATCCACAAATGTATTCTCCGAATCGGCAAAACTCTTGCTCCAATTGGTTCCATTGGTGGTGGTCAGAGGGAAATCAATCGATGTCCCATCGGTATCAAATCCATTTTCTGAAGAATTCAAATAATTCCCATCGGTTCTTCGAACACGAATCTTCACCAGACTAATGCCTGATCCACCGGCATCATCATTGGCTGTTCCTGAAACACTTGAGAAAGGACCTGCGAGATAATTGGTTGCGGACGTAGAAAGCGAGCTCACACTTGAAATAGGCGAAGAAAAGTCGATACGGAATTGTCGGCCCACATTCGCGAAATCCGGATCGGCCACGGTATTTCCTGCTTGATCAATTGCACGAACGAAAATCTTATACAGGGTTCGATCATTCCATGAAGAAGGCAAGTTGGTGAACGTCCACGATGTGGAATGGACTGTGGTTGCATTCAACCACGAGGTCACGGCATTGTACGCATTGAAGCCAGATCCGTTCCAAAACGTGTTGGCCGGATGGCGAATCGCGATTTGAACGATTGACGGACTGAGATTGGGGCTGTCGGACATGGTCCCGGTGATAAGTGTCAGTGCTCGATAGGAAGTCAACTCAGCCGGGATACTGACCGTGGAAACAGCAGCCACAGTGTCAAAGGTGAAGGTGGAGGACACAATCGCCGAGATGTTGTTCGCCGAATCCTTCGACCTCGCATGAACTTTATAAAGACGGTTATTCACCCATGTGGGAGTGGACCCCGTAAACGTCCAGTTCTCACTGCCCGAATCAAATCCGGAATCAGCCGCGCTCGCGGAAAACCAATGTAAGGTGGGCCCTGCTTGCCAAGCCGATCCATTCCATACAAATGCGGTAAAGGGTGAGGAAGGTCCAGATGAAATGGCTACTTCTACCAATTGAACGGTTGAAGTCCCATCGCTCGATCCCCCTGTGAGAGTGCCCAGGTCTCGTTCGAAAGGTTGATCAGGGTCTGTAATGGTGGCGCTGGGTAAAGCGTCATCATAAACCAAAGTAACTCCCTCAGAGATGGATTGGGTTTTTACATTTCCTGCGGAATCGGTGGTGCGCAAGCGAACCAAATAAGTTTTTCCCAATTCAAGAGTTGGTCGATTGAAAGACCATGAATCAATACCGGCGCCTCCGCCATCCACCGTAATCGTCGTGGTTGAGAAGGTCCCGGAATCACCAAAATTAGAAGTAAAGCCAACGCCATTCCACCAGGTCCCAGATCCGCCACCGCTATGGGATGAAAGAGCGACCTCCACTGAAACAATATCAGCTGGAAAATCAAAAGCGGTTCCCGCAATGGAAGTTTGTGATGCATTGATGTAGTCAACAGGAGAAGTCACCGTGCCGGTGGGAGCCACAATATCGTATGTGACTGAACGAGCGGCGGTGAATGCTGATGTGCTCCCCGCCAAGTCCCACGCTCTGGCTTGCAAGACATAGGTTTGGCCATGGACGAAATCTTCCGTGAGTTGTCCGGTTGGAATTGTGAACGACCATACAGGATTTCCCGAGAAATTGGCGGTCACATAATTTAAAGCGCCAAAACTTCCCGAACCATTGTCTGTTCCACTCCAATAATTCCCTCCATTTCGAATACTCACTTGAACCGTCGCAACCCCAGCTGGGGTATCCGTTGCTGTTCCGCTGCTGATGAAAGCCGTTGCGTTGTTAAAGAACGAAGCATCCTGTGGGTGAGTTTGGGCGACAATTGGAGCACCACTGTCATAGGTAAACGTCACAGACCTCACCGAATAGAACCCTTCATCATTAATAGGTGAAGCATTGTCTTGCGCTTTGGTTGTGATGTAGTAGCTTGTCCCACTTACCAGGTTCGCCGTGCTGATCGCCAGGTAGCTCCACGTGCTCGCGTAGAGTCCCGCATTATCGGTGGTCAGCGGACTTCCCTGATTGAACGCGTTCGTCCCATTCCACCACTGACCATTGCTTAAGTTCTTGATCGCAAAGCGCACAAAGTTTACGGTCCCCGCATTCAAGTCTCCCGTGTCCGTTCTCGTTCCATAGATTGGATTGACAGTGGGCGTGATGTCTCGGATATAACTGTTGTTCGCGGGGAAAACGATGGTTGATTGCGGCAGATTTTGGTCCATCACAAAACTCGACGTCGCCAAGTTGACTGAGATGTTCCCCGCCGTGTCTCTCACTTCCGCTTCGATTCGGAATCTTGAATCCGTCGCGAAACTGAACGTGCTGAAGAAATTCGTCCAGCTGTTCGTCGTCACCGCGTTGAACCACGCCGTGTCCATGCTGTTGTCATCGATATCGTAGAGGCCGTTGCCGGAGTTGTACCAGAAGTTGCTGTCGTTCGCTCTGACTCTCAGTCTCACCAAAGAAACCCCGGAAGGTCCGCTGTCGCTCGCTGTTCCTATAATCGTCGACACGCCGTTGTGCAGTGTCATCGTCGAGATTCGCGGGGTCGCGTCGCTCCCCGGCGTCGCGTCCAAGGGATGCGTGATGTTCACGCTCGGCTGCGACGCGTCATAGGTGAACGTTGAACTTGCCACAGCGCTCGTGTTCGCGCCTTGGTCCGTCGCTCTCACTTGGATCTTGTAGAGCGTGCTCGTTAAGTACGTCGGCGTCGACGCTCCTTGCAGGTTCCAGCTCTCGCTCGTGGAGTTAAACGATCCATCTGTTGCTGTTGCCGCAAACCACACCACCGTCGGGCCCGCTACCCACGCTGTTCCGTTCCAGAAGTAATCATCAAACGTCGGGCCGCCCGTTGAGATCGCCACCTCCACTCCCGTGATGTTCGTGCTTGCGTCTCCCGCCGTTCCTGACAAGATCGCCAAACTCTTCTCATACGCCGCGTTCGGATCTTGGATCACCACCGTCGGAACTCCCGCGTCGTAGAAGAATGTCTTTCTCGATGAGAGCGGGTACGTCCTCACATTCCCCGCCCGATCTGTTACCCGCAGTAAGGCGGAGTATGTTTTCCCTTGCTCCAAGCTCGGCCGCGTCCAGCCCCATGAAATGCTTCCTCCGCCCTGGTCGCTCCACGTGCTTGTCGTCTGCCACACCGTGTTGCTTGCGAGCGCCACACTGAAACTCGCTCCGTTCCACCAGGTCCCGTCGGTCCCCGCACTGTCGGAGGACAAGGCCACCTCCACCTTGCTCACACCCGACGTCCCGTCAAACGCTGTTCCCGTGATCGATGTTTGCGTCGCGTTCATGTACGCCCCCGGCTCCACCACTCCGGCACTCGCCAGGTCCACGTCGTAAGTAATCGTTCGGCTTCCCGCAAAGGCTGAGGTTGTTCCCGCCACATCCCACGCTCTCGCTTGAATCGTATAGGTCACCCCATGCGTGAAGTCTTGGCCCAACTGCGCGGCGGGAATGGTGAACTCCCACGTCGGGTTTCCAGAAAAATCCGCTGTCACATAATTCGCTCCGCCGAAACTCCCCGCTCCGTTGTGTGTCCCGCTCCAGTAATTGCTTCCCTCGTGGATGTCCACTTGGACTGTGTGAATTCCGCTCACCGCGTCGCTTGCGGTTCCACTGATCGTTAAAGCGGTTGAACTCGTGAAGTACACTCCATTACTCGGCGCTTGCACCACCACCGTCGGAGCTCCACTGTCATAGGTGAACGTCACAGACCTCACCGAATAGAACCCTTCATCATTGACCGGGAGAGCATTGTCAATTCCGCGCGTTGTCACATAATAAGAGGAACCACTGGTGAGGAATCCTCCGGTTAAACCCGTAAATGTCCACGAGGATGGGTGCAATGTCACATTATCTGTCGTTGGAGCACCACCCAACGTAAAATCTTGTCCCAAATTATCCCACCATAACCCCGAACTTAATTCTCGAATGGCAATACGAACAGGATTCACCGTTCCCGTATATCGGGTGCCTGTTTCGGCCATGGTTCCCGCGATTTGGGTAAGAGAGCGCACAGTCGAACTGGTGGCCGGCGAAATGACACCTGTCACAGGCACGTTTTGATCCAAAATAAAACTCGAGGTGGCCAACGCTGTCGAATAATTTCCGGCATTGTCTCTGGCACGGGCCTCAATGTGATATTTGTAGTCACTCAAGAAAGAGAAAGTGGAATACCAATTCGCCCAACTGTTGGAGGACAAGGCGTTAAACCAGGCCGTGTCAGCAGCACTTGAATCAATGGTGTAAGCCCCCGCCGAATAATCCGCCCCATACGACCAATAGGATCCAGGATCGGATTTGTAGATTCTCACTTGAACCAAGTTAACTCCCGTTCCCGAGGCATCCGATGGCACACCCACAATGGTCGGAAGGCCGCTGATCAACGCCGAAATAGTGGAGATGCGAGGCGACGTGTCATCGGAGGGAGTGGCGTCCGCGGGTACCGAGATGGCGAGAGTCGGAGGATTTGGATCATATATCACTGTGGTTCCAACACCCACAGGCGCCGTGCTTGCGGCAAATTCCGCGTTTCCAGCCAAATCGACAGCTCTTGGAACAATTCGGATGGAATGTCCTTCCAGCAAATCAGTGGTGAGTCCGGCAGGAATTGAATAGGTCCATGTGTTGGGATTGGTGGTTGTCGTATTAATCACTTCAAAATAGGTGGGATTCACTCCCACAAAATCGGTTCCATCCCACCAAGCGGTGGCGGTTAAATCATAAAAAGCCACCCCCACTGTGTGAGTCCCCAATTTGGCTTCATAGGCCCGAACCCCAAACCGCTCATCAGTCGCGGTTCCATTGAGGGATGTCAAACTGGTCACATACCCCACACCCGGAGATGTAATTGAAGAAGTGGGAATTTCAACGTCGTAATTAAATGTAATCGTGGTTGAAACAGCATTGTTACCGGCTGTGTCATAAACCCGGGCGGTCACTTGATATTGATCGTCATTTTCGAGCGTGAAATTCCCGCTGTTGAATTGCCACGAAGCGAGGGTCCCGCCGTTCATGCCGATATAATAAGGACCACCGCCGGAAAAACTGACTCCATTAAAATAATCGGCGTCTGTCACATCATAAAGGGAGATCTGAACTGTAGAGAGGTTTGTGGAATAGGATCCCGCATCTGCAGCGATTCCTGTCATTGGAGTCGAAACTTGAACGTATGAATATACACCGGAGGCCACCGGGAAATTAATCGAGATCGTTGGAGTTGTTAGATCAACCGTGAACACCTTGGTGGAATAGAGGGTGGAGTAATTTCCTGATAAATCAAGAGTTCGAGCCACGACAGTATAAGTAGCGTCGGCCACCATAGCCGCAGGCACATTGTAATGCCATTCTGATTCTCCATCATTGGTGGCATTGACCCACGTCTCAGTGGTGGTGAATGAAGAGGCTGTCCAATAATAAAGAGTGCCCACACCTGTCGAAATTTTTAACTCAACCCGATTGAGCCCCGATAAGGTGGCCGATGCGGTTCCAGTGATTTGAGGCAAAGACACCACCTGCGAAGCAGCGGGAATGGTAATCCCTTGAGTGGGAGGGGTATCATCCACAATAAAATCAACAATGTCCGTTCCAGGAGTGGTGGGAACACTAAAATTTCCCGTCGCCGTTCCATCATATTGGAAGGAAGCGTCTTCCGCCCTCGCCTCCAAACGATAGGACCGATCGGTTCCTCCCCAGGTCACCGAACCGAAATAGTCCCAATTGTTGTTTGAGGTATTAATCCAGCCCTGGTTCGTAACAGACGCTCCAGATGAAAATGCCACCTGCGGAGGCTGCCAATACCAGGTGTCGCCATTTAATAAATAGGAAAGTCGTACTTGAACTTTTCTTATCCCAGAATTCAAAGGCGCCCCTGGATCAGTCACCGTCCCTGTGAAAGGGTTGGCTCCGCCGCTCAGTTGGCTGCCTTTGTATTTCCCATTGTGAGCGGGCAAGGTAACAGTCACGGAGGGAGCGACTGTATCGACCAAGAATGTCCGAGAAGAAACACCAGCGTCGAAACTCGTTTGATAATTGCCAGCCACGTCCAAAGCCCGCGCGAGCAAAACATAATACGTATTGCTCTCGCCAAGACGGACATTGATATTGGAATCGGTGAGCGTCCAATTGGCTGATCCATCAGAACTTGTGGCGACCCAATATGGACATGTTTGTGTAAAGAAATTGGTAATGGGATCATAACACTTGTCGTTTTTGAGCGACTGCAGTGAAATACTGGAGAAATAAACCGTGTAATCGTCGGAGGCGGTTCCGGAAATGGTCGGCAATCCATTGATGGGCTGTGACGCGCTTGGACGCGTTATGCCCGCCGTTGGAGCAGCGGTGTCCCAGGTAAAATTCTTGCTGTGGGTAACGCCATTGGTCGCGCGGTCTCTGACGACCAAATAGGCGGTGTATGTTTTCCCTGTTTCATACGCCGCTGCGCTTGTGAAACTGGCGTGGGTGACGCTGTATACGCCGCCCCCCAAGGAAGAAGCAGGCAAACATGAATTATCCACGGCCGCCAAACAGTTCACGCCTGAATCGGCGACCCAAGAAGATGAAACCGACACCCAATATTGAGTGGAGGGAACGGTCCGCCGCAAACGGAAATAGACGGTTTTACTTGCTCCGGTCAACGCATCGGCGTCGTCTGAAGCGGTTCCGGAAATGACCGGCAAGGCGTTTTTATAGAGGACATCCGGCATGGTCACAGCCGCTGATGGATTGGCGTCATCAATATAAAAAGCATTGGGCCCCTGCGAGGGGCTTTCTGTTGGGGACCCTTGAGCTTCGGATTCAATTTGATATTTATGAAGCGCAGTCCATGAACTCACCGGAATGGTGTAAGTCCACGTGGGCACGATGGAAAAACCCGTCGAAATAAACGTGTTGAAGCTATTGGTTGAAACCCACGCCTGCCCGTTCCAAGATAAATGATTCGCTGAGTCTGTAATGTCCTTAATTCGCACTTGGACCCCCGTGGCCGTCGGGTGGTTGGCGGTTCCGGAAAGAGTGACCAAGGTTGATCTGAAATGCGGCGTGGTCCCGTCAGGTTTTTGAATCAACGATTCTGGAATGGGCGGCTCGAATATAAAAGAGGTTCTATTGGTTCCTGGCCCAGCCGCAACAGGACGGCTTTCCATGTTCAATGCGATATCTTCACCCACCACCAATATTTCATACGTTCCCGATACCGCCCAATTGGGGGTTGAGTTCCCCGTGGTATACCACTCGACGGGACTGGCCACCACAGTGGTTCCGACAACCCAATAATTGGACCCGACAGAAGGCGCCTCATTGGGCCGATCAAACGCGTCGGAATCCAGATCAAATAGATTGTTGGATTTGTTCCACCATTTTCCTGTGGAAACTTTATAGTACGCCACGAAGGCCCGGTTCACGCCAGACGGCCCATTGTCAGCCACTGTGCCCGAAATGGTGGGAATATTGCTGTAGGTCCCGCCATGCGCAGGAAGCGACACATAGGAAGAGGGGGGTTGAAAATCGGCGGAGTAGACCACCGTTGAATACGACACATCAAAATTGAGCGCGGTATCGCGGGCCCGAGCGTTGGCTTCATAGGTATCTCCCGTGGCCCAGGCTGCTGTGGACAAAGACCAACTCCAAGGACCATTTCCGCTGGGCGTCACATTGTTCCAAACATCCGACGATGCGCTGGTCACCCACGAGCCGGGCAATCCGCCGCTGATATCCAGGAATTTGTTGTCCGAATATCGACGGACACGAACACGGACTTGATTGACCACTCCGGCTCCAGTGTCTGAAGCGGTACCGGAAATATTTCCGCTCTGAGATATATACCCCGCCGCAATTGGGAAGGTAATGGTGGTTTCCGGCGCGGTGGTATCATAGGTATATGTTTTTGTTGAAAGTTCTATCAATGTCTGATTTCCGCCCGCGTCGATGGCGCGCGCGCGAACGTCATAACGGGTGTCAATCGTCCACTCCGGGGCGCCTGGCATCGCGAAAGTAAACGCTTCGCTATTGGAATTAAACGACCCATCATTTGCGGTTGCAGCCGGCCATGTCCCCGGTTCAGATCCAGCCCAACTGAAACCATTCCAGTAACTCGTCGTCCCGTTGCTATTGAAACGCCGTATTAAGACGTCCACCGATGTTAATTGCCCCCCCGTGTTGTCTTCGCCATCGCCAAGAACATTGGGCAAGACCGCTGAGGTATGAAGTCCGTCTGTCGGGGTGGTGATGACAGCGCGCGGCCGTTCGGGAGGCCCCAACTGATATTCATCCAATGTGAAGGTGACAGTGGAAGGAGAAACTTCCACATTCGTTGCCCAATCAACCGCGCGAGTGATGAGGCGGATGGTGTTACCGGACAAACCATTGAACGTGGGCAAGGCGCGGGACCAGGTGCCGCTGGCCAACGCCACCCCTTCCGGAACATAGCTTGTGGTACTCCAATAAACGGACGAGGCCGGATTAGAAACCCCAAACTCATTGTCGCCCGATACCCACGCGCCCGTGTTCCAATTCCACGTCAAATTGGAAGGGGCCGTGCGATAAACATGCAAATAAATATTGTTTGTTTTCCCAGGATTGGGACCTGTCCCGATATCCGAACTCGTCCCTTGGATTGTTGTCAATGAATTCAGGAAGCTCCCATTGGTCACATTCGTGATGCGACTGATGGGTTTCTCAGTGTCATAATGCACCTGAATGATGCTCCCCCCGATCCCAATACCGCCTTCTTCATTGCCCGCAAAATCTTTGGCCTTGGACCGGATCCAATATATCTGGCCGTTGGACCAAGGGATGTTGGCGGTTCCAGAAGAGAAATTGGGGGTTGCGAAAAGTGCAGGAAACCAAAACGCGTCCAGAATGGGATTGAAGGTGGCCCCGTTCCAATAGGCGCCGCTTCCCGACCCGCTCCCGCCGCCTTCCTTTATATACATCTCGACCGACTGGACCAATCCCGGAGAGGTATCAGCCGCGCTTCCAGCAAAACTGATCATGGAGTTATAAGCCCCTCCATCAACCAAACTACCACTGGCTCCGCCGTTCAGTTTATCCATCGTCGTCGATGGATTTGTAACATCCCACGTGAAAGTTTTTGTTTTATCGCCAGAAGAAGCGATATTTCCTTGATTCCCTGAAGAATCAGTGGCAGTGACTTCAACAGTATAATTCTTCCCATCAACGAACCCGATGCCTCCGGGAATGGTGTAATAATAATTCCCAATCGATTCAATGGAAGCTGTGACCCAAGTCGAACCTGAGACCCAATAGGCTCCGTCCCAAAAACGGCAACTGGCATCCCCCGGACATACTCCGGAAGTTTTGCTGGAGATTCTGATTTCCAACGATCCGATTTCCGCCAAATTGTCAATCGCGGTTGCCGAAATGACAGTTAAAGTTCGCCGATACGTATCAACCGGAACAGTGATGCGCGCATCGGGCGCCTGAGTATCAACCAAGAATGAGTTGGATGATATTCCTGGTGTGAAATCTGTTTGAACATTGGTCGCTCGATCTTGGGCCCGGGTAACAAAACCAAAACTTTGCCCCGCGTAGGCTGACAAGTCAGGACTGATCACAACCCATGAAGAAGAATAGAGGCAAACATCAGGCCAGTCTGGTGGTTCTGTGGCCACCCACGACCCGGTCCCGAGCGGATATTGACTGCCGTCGTAGTTGGGCTTCCAATATTGAACCGGGTTGGCTGTTCGATTGGAAAGCAAATATTCTATTCGACTGGTAAGTCCCGTGGAATCATTGCGATTTTGACAAGAGGTGTTCAAATCAATACCGGAATGGGCGTCAAAATATCCTCCGTAAAATACAGGAGAACCATTCAAAACGGAGGTGGGTGGAAAATTTCCAGCATTGGGCACCGAAATGGACGTGGTAGGCACGACCACATCCCAAGTAAAAGTGGATGACCGGCTGGAATAGAACCCTTCATCATTGGAGGGAACGGCATCGTCATAGGCGCGGGAAGTGATGTAGTAGGAGGTGCCTGAGGTTAAATCTCCTCCCACAATACCGCTAAAACTCCAGGAAGATGTGTAGAGAGTGACATCATCGGTGGTGGGAATCGACCCCAATGTAAATGTTTTATTCCCATCGTCCCACCATTTCATAGAGCTGGGGGGCCCCATTTGCTGAACCGCGATTTTGACAGGTCCCACTGTTCCTTGATACCGCGAACCGGTCTCAGCCATGGTGCCGGTGATTTGAGCCAATGATTTGACGTATGAATTTTGGGCCGGAACGATAATTCCTGAATTCGGCGCGTTTTGGTCCATGATAAAACTCGAGGTGGCCAGGGCCGTGGAATAGGCGCCTGTTAAATCCCGCGCGCGAACTTCAATGTGATATTTGTAATCGGACAAATAAGTGAAGGTCGTGTACCAATTGGCCCAACTGTTGCTGCCGATAGCGGTAAACCAGGCGGTGTCCGCCGCGGCGGGTAAAATCGTGTAAGCGTTCGCTGAATAATCTGTTCCATAGGACCAATAACGCGAGGGGTCTGATCGCCATATTCTCACTTGGACCAAATTGACGCCGGACCCCGTTCCATCACTGGTGGTTCCAAAAATCGTTGAAGGATAGGCGCCCCACGCCGTGACGGTCGAGTGCCGAGGTTGGGTATCGTCAGCTGGCGTGGCGTCCGCCGGGTTGTTGATGGCGACAGTCGGAGGGTTGGGATCGTAGGTGACAACTATTCCCACTCCCGCTGGAGCGGTGCTGGCGCCGAACTCCGCGTTTCCGGCCAAGTCCACCGCCCTGCTGACAAACCGATAGGAGTGCCCATCCACAAATCGGGTGGATAATGGCGCCCCAATGGTGTACGTCCATACGTTGGGAATGGAGTTCGAATCATTGACCACCTCATAATAGACGGGATTGGCGCCGTTAAAGTTGGCCCCGTCCCACCACTTTGTCGCGGTGATATCGTAAATCGCCAAACCAATCGTATGCGTGCCCAATTTGGATTCATAGGCTCTCACCCCGAAACGCTCGTCGTCAGCGGTGCCCGTAATTTGAGTCAAACTGGTCCAATATCCCGGTACAGGCTGTTTGATGGTGGTGGTTGGTATTTCGGTGTCGAAGTTGAAATTAATGGTGGAGGAAGTGGTCTGATTGCCCACCAAATCCGTTGCTCGAGCTGTGACCGTGTATCGATGATCGTTGGTGAAATCCAAATTGGCATTGCTGAAAGTCCACGAAGCCACGGTACCCCCATTCATACCTAGATAATAAGGACCGCCACCCGTAAAACTGGCCCCATCAAAATAATTGTTTCCTCCTCCATCCAAATCAACAATGGAAACGGCCACCGTGGAAACGCCGCCCGCGAAAGTTCCCGGATCGGATGAAACGCCGGCAATAGCGGTAGAAGTTTGCACGCGGGAGTAAGGGGTGTTAATGATTGGATGATTGATGGAAATGGTTGGGCTGGACAAATCGATGGTGAAAATTCGGGTTGAATATATGGCGGAATATTGGCCCGCATAATCCAAGGCCCGAGCCACCGCGGTGTAACTCGAATCCGCCAGCATGGCTGGAGGAATGGTGTAGTGCCAAGCCGTGGAACTGTCTCGGGTGGTGGAGAGCCAGGTGATATCGGTGGTCCAGGTCGATCCGGTCCAATAATAAGGTTGCCCGGTCCCATTGGTCGAAATTTTAATTTCCACCCCATTAAAATCGGCCATGGCTGCGTCGGCAGTTCCGGTGATGGTGGCCAATGTTTGAACAAGTGTCACAGTTGGGCTTGATATGCCCACCAAAGGCGGCGAATTGTCAATAATAAAAGTAGCGGTGGTATAAACGGTTTGGAAATTGCCCGTTCCGCTGCCATCCCAATCCGTGGTCAGGTCTTCGGCCCTGGTTACCAGAGTGAATTGACGGTGTCCCGACCCGTCCAAAACAGAAATCCAATCCGTCGCCAATATATCAGAGTCATATCGCCATACGGTATTGGAAGTATTTTGCCAAGCTTGAGTGGAATAGATTTCATTGAAATTGGTTCCATTCCAATATTGGGTGGTGCTTCCGTTTAAATACGACAACCGGAAATAAACCGTTTTTACTCCTCCCCCTCCACTGTCGGACGCAGTTCCGGTGAACCGGTTATTGATTCCGGAATCACTTCCAATGTTGCTGGGGGTATATCGCCCCATTCCTGGCGTAGCGCTGTCTACGGGGAGGATAATGGTGGTGCTCGGGTCCGATTTATCCACGCGGATGGTAATGGAGGACGCCGTCACCGCCATCGTTGTTTGTGTATTGTTGGCTTGATCGATCGCGGAACTCATAATCACGTAGTATTTGTTGGTGACCATTTTTGAGTTCAATCCCGGTGGGGTATAAATCCAAGAGGTTGCGTTTGA
The DNA here is from genome assembly GCA_022072025.1 of Elusimicrobiota bacterium. Taxonomy (NCBI): domain Bacteria; kingdom Pseudomonadati; phylum Elusimicrobiota; species Elusimicrobiota bacterium. The sequence continues at coordinate 95,389 of JAJVIP010000020.1, read as the reverse complement.
GGAGAGATAACCGGCCGTGCTGATAACTTGGTTCCATATCGGAGCCACAGAGGATTGAAAATCAGGCGTTCCTTGATTTTGATTCCACCATGTGCTGCTGCCGTCGTCCTTCTTAATGGCTACAAAAACATACCGGTTGGCGAGGGTGGGAGCGGAGTCGGCTGCAGTTCCAGAAATGCTCGGAATGTTCCGAATGGCCTGTCCATCTTGGGGATTGCTGATAAAAGCGGTCGGCGCCAAATTGTCATAAATGAAGGAGAGTGTCGAATTTGTCACTTGATACAGGCCCGTCCGGTCACGGGATTTCACCAATACGTAGTAGGTCGCTGCCTGCCACAGTACTCCGCCTGCGATACTGTCGTATTTCCATTCATCGTAGGAAGCGTCAACCGCGGCAGTCGAACAGTTAATCCAATTGGATGGACTGACAGGATCAAAACCCGGATCCCAACTTCCGCCTGCGGGGTTCCACCATTTCATGGTGGCTCCGTTTTGGCGGATACTGATTTGCACTTGGTCCACACCGGAATAATTATCAACAGCGGTTCCGGAAATCACTGGTGGAGATTTTACGAATTGCTGCTCGGTAATATTGCTAATGGTAGCCGTGGGAGCGATGATATCGTAATAGAAATTGATGGGCCCTTTGGTGGCCTCGACCGATCCGGCCTTGTCGACGCTATAGTAATAAAGAGAATAAGCGGTACCGTTGGTCCACGAAGACACGGGAACGATATAGCTCCAATTGTTTCCCGACGGAGCGGTTGACACCCATAGCTCCGTCGCCGTCCAACTGCTGCCACTCCAATATTGATTGTCAACACGCTTGATTTGAAGATAGGTGCGGTTGACTCCACTATTGTTGGTGTTGCCATCTGTGTGGGTACCGTTTAAATCGGGAATCGAGTAATAATAAGTTCCTGGTTGCGGCAAAACGACAGTGGTGACAGGCGCGGTGTAGTCCTTGGTCCAGGCAAACGCAAAAGGGCCGAACTGAGTTTGTAAAGTGATGGCATACCGGCCTGGCATACCGGCTCCGAAACGGGCGGCGCTGATTGATCCGGGCGGATCTCCTTGCCAAGTTATGCTGGTCATGCGCCCACGCTCATTGTCCACCAATACATTGATGCGGTCCGAATAGGGGTCGGGATATGCATTGATAAATTCTCCATCTCCGTAAATGTTGGGAACACCTGCATCGGTGGCCCATGTGCTCCCGGTCGAGACAGAAATTTGAAGATTGGCGGTTCCTGATCGTCCCACAAATGCCACGGCTTGTCCACCCAACGATTCCCAAGCCAAATCGAAGCTTCCCTTAAATGTATTGGAATCTTCCAGCGAGGCAGTCAAGGCCCCATTCTCACCAGTATTAGCATTCGTGCCCCACGCAGAACCATCCCAGGCATTGACATAAAGCCCTGCGTTGCTCAACCCCAATCCAATTACCAATTTATTGGAATTGGGATCGGCTGCCAAATTAAATCGGCGGGGAACCGCGCCGGTGCTGCGGCCAGCATATCCAACCGTCGGAGGGGATCCAGCACAGTCCCAATCCGGCGTGGTGGCGCTTGATACATAAAAACAATATCGGTAAGAAGTTGCGGCATCCTCCGCCCATGCGATCATGGCCCGGCCAGTAACTTGTTCGTATTCAATATCAAAAGATTCATAACGGGGAACGTTGGTGCCGGTGCCATGCTCCGCATTTAATGAAAGGTTGATCACATTCCCAAAGGTGTCCGTGAGCGGATCCCAAACATACCCAAAAATATCTCCTGCCCAATCCAAGGTCACCGCCAAAATTTGATTTGACTCCGATGAAGGATGGGGTGCCAATTTGATCCACCAGGGCCGACCTGATTGAGTAGTAAAAGGAGCTGTATAGGTGGTTGGGTCCCATCCCGAACCAGGATCCCAAATCCTATAGTCAAACCGAACATTGGTGGGATTGGGATAGGCCACAATCGCGCGGCCGGAGGCTTTTTCATAGGCCACGTCAAAACTTTTGGTCCAGACAAAGTCATTGGGCCTGCTGCCGAGCAAGTCCGTCGCCAATGTCAACGAATCATAGACCGTCCCTCCACGAATCACCTGCGCGCTTAAATTTCCTTCGATATCCAACATCAACGTTATTTTTTCATCTCGTTTCGGAGAGGATTGAACTTTAACATGACGAAGGGCATTGGGGATTGGGGTGAGATAACTTTCTGATGCCCAGGCGCCTCCGGTGTCATAAAGTTTCAAGTTGGGCCTGTTGGTATACACATTGTAATAAAGCTGATTATCCAGCATGTACACCGTTTGATAAGCGTTCAAAGTGATATCGCTGCTGCGGGAGGAAACAGCGCCATAGGATTGAGCTTTCACGTCCACGTTTGATGTGTAAAATCGGGACGCGCCACGATATCCCGCTGATGCGGCACTAAATGAATCACGCCCTGTGAAAGCAACTTGAATCGTATTGCAATTGGGCCCGGTGCTGACCGCCAAAATTTGATCATATAAATTGAGCGATGCGTCAATTGTGGGTGGAGAGCCTATTTCTGAATCCCAGGTGGTGCCATTCCATGTTCGGGCACGAAATGCGGTTATGGAAGTGGTTTTTAAGTAAACCGCAGTAAAGGAAGTGATGGAAGTGGTCCAGGCACCGTCAAACCCTTGATTATAACTCCCAAGAGTGGATAAGGTGCTGGCGCCATCCAAGTCATTGGTCCAACCGCTGAAAGCAGCGCCGGTCCAAATGGCTCCAGAAAGATTGTTTCCATTCGTTTTTAATAGGAGCGCGATATCATCAGACCCTGCCCTGGGAAATAATGCGACACCATTAATAACGGTGCCGGCGCTGCTGCCATCGCCGTCATTGTTATTCCAAGTTCCGTTTATATAGGACGCGCCGTCAATAATCTGATCGTTATTGGCGCTGGCGAACCACACGCGCAATTCACCGCTGGTATTCTCATACGCCAAATCCCAAGAGGTGAAAGCGCCTGAATTGCGGGTGTCGGATGTGAAAAGATTGTTACTCCCAAAAGCTGATACCCCATCCCAAATGCTCCCGCTCAAATCCCAGCCACTGTCCATCGATACCACAGCCACCTCGGTTGATTTGTCCACGACTGGATTACCGGCAGCTTTGACCCATATAACTTGACCGGCATTGCCGTTTCCGAACACATTTGGGTCGCTGTCCCAAGCATTTCCGTCCCACTTTTTAAAGGCCAGGTTGTTCGTCGTCAGTTGATTGGTTCGGTTCGCGTAAACAAGAATCGCGATATTTGAGGAATATGCGATGTCAAAAAATCGATAGGCGCCATTGCCCAACGTAGCCTTATCGGCTTCAATAAGGTCGCTGTTGATCCACTCTGGATCGCTCCATGTGTTCGTGCCGGGATTATAAACCTGAGCGATGATCCGGCACTCGGTATCCAGCGTCGCGATTATCATCTCTCCAGCGCGATCAGTGTGAGCCGGCGCCTTTTTTACAACTGTGAATGTAAAAACACCTTTGTTGTCATCGGAAGTTCCTCCAGCACCATTATCGCGTGCCGGCATGGTTTGGGTGGTTCCCCACCCCGAACTGGTCCAAGAAGAGTAATAAACACGCTGGTCTGATCCTCCGTAAACCACATGTCCTTCCGTGATTGCCTGCGCGGATTTCAAACCGGCAAAAAACAATAATCCGGTTGAAACTAGAATCCGTAAAGTTAACCCGGATTTTTCAGTTGAACGACCCTTATCGTCTGTCAACGGTGAATCTTTTAGTCCCGTCATCCCGGCATGCTTCCTGGCCGTACCGATACATTGATTTGCATAATGCCGGTACGTACCGACCAAGATCATTATGGAACGGTACGGGATCCAGGTTTTTTCCACAGGGAAAACCTGGGCCCCGGCCAAAAGATTGCCGGGGCGACGATTCAACTGAATATTTCCGGTCAAATGTCGAGACATCATTTCTCAGCCCCCGCCATCAATCGAACGGAGAGGTCACTGTCTTTGCCCAGTTTCTTTAAAAGGGCTTCGGCTTTTAATTTATTCGCTCCAACCCGGTGACGTTTCAGGCTGAAAGCAATTTGACGACGCAAATCCGGGTCAGGATCATCCACCGCATTTTCAAGGGCGCGTATGGCTTTGAACGTGGGCGAGAGGCCCAGTGAAAGCGCGCAAGCACAACGGACGGATTTCTCAGGGTCCTCGTGAAGCGCTTTGGCCAAGGCGCGGACAACCACAGAGTTTTGGCTGTAATTTCCAAGCGATTGGGCAGCGCCCTGGCGAACGACGGAACTTGGATCGGACTGCAAGGCGGCGATGAGGATTGTTTCAACTTCAGAAGCGGGCAATCTTTGAAGCTTTTGAATTTTACGCCAACGGCCAAAAGATTCATCCACCGCATCAGCACAAAAAATTAAACCGGTTGAACTGGTCATCGCCCAAGCCGCAACAAAAAGAAATTTCGCGGCCACCCACGACTTTTTTAAGTCGTGCGCCCGCGCGCGCGCGAAAAAAGAAAAACTTTTAGTTATATAGGCGGTCAAAGTTCGTTTCACAATTCCCCTGTGTTAATTTGGACATCTGAAATCTTAAGTCCGTAAGCACCAGCAGGCGGGCTCGCCCGCCGTAGCTGTCGTATAGCGAAGGCGGGAAGGGGAGGAATTAACAGAGGAGGCGGGTCGATGAAATCACGGCATGCAGGAAAAAGGAAAAGGGATTTCCACTGGAATCAAAGGACAGATGATAAACAGGTGGAGATACAGCGGATGAGGCAATGAAGGGAACAAAATTGACTCGAATTTTCTCATTGTGGAAAAAGAATTTGATCGAACGCCAAATGAAAGCGCCTCGATATCCAATTTGAGCGGCAAACATGTCCCAAGTGGCTTGCAGAAGGGACATGAGTTTTAAGCGAACGGGAGTCAATGAGAAAAGTATTTTTTTGTTTAGATTTTCTGACCACAAGGCTGAGAATGCCGTTTTTTCTTTTGCGGTATTGATGGGACGGTTCCACTGATCTCGAACATCCAGGTCATCGAACTCCAACGCTTCGGAGGGAAGGGCAATTGAGATGCGCAACGGGTTTTGATTGTTGTTGGAATTCGACGCGCCGCAATGCTGACTTGCGAACGCGAAAACAATTTGGAGCATCATGAGCAGCGATAATTTTTTCATGGCGAATTGAAGTCACACCAAATGTACCCGCCATAAGCAAAAAGTCAAATGAAATTCTAATGATATTCTGTTAGCGAAACGGTGTTTCTCAGCAACATGGCGACCGTCATAATCCCGACCCCCCCTGGAACAGGGGTAATCCATGAGGCCACTTGTGAAACAGCTTTAAAATCAACATCTCCTTTTAGCCCCTCTTTTGTTCGAGAAATTCCCACATCAATCACCACAGCTCCCGGTTTCACCCAGTCCCCTTTGATGAACTCTGGTTGACCCAAAGCGGCCACCAAAATATCCGCAGTTCGACACATTCCAATCAAGTCCGTAGTTTTTGAATGAGCAATGGTAACAGTGGCATCTAGGCTTAAAAGTAATTGAGCCAGAGGCTTTCCAACTAAAGTTGACCGACCAACAATAACCGCATGTTTTCCTTGAATTTGAATTTTTTCATGAAGAAGCATTTGAACAACACCATAGGGCGTACAGGAAAGTGGAATGCCGGATTGCGTAATTTCCTTCCAGTTTTTTAATCGGCCCAGGAGCCCTTGATTAAGCGGATGCAAACCATCAGCATCCTTTTTTGGATCAATTGAGTTTATAACGGGCTCAGGATCAATTGTTTTCGGCAATGGAAGCTGAACAATCATTCCATTCACTTTGGGGTTTTCATTTAATTCTTTGACCTTCTGTATAACCCCTTCTTGAGAAATCGTTGCTGGGAGGGGGCAGTGAATGGATTCGATGCCATTTTCTTGGCACTTTTTGATTTTCTGTCCCACATAAACCTGAGAGGCGGGATCATCGCCCACCAAAACGGTGGCCAAACCGGGCTTGATATTATTTTTGGCCAACTCAGAACAACGACGGCGAATATCGGCGTAAACTTCGGCTGAAATTTTTTTTCCATCCAGAATCTGAGCCATACCTATCTCCCAAAGTGATGAAACTTTAATTTCTGAGGCAAAATTGAAAACTCCAGGTTTCTGGCCGAACCTTCTCCCACCGGCTCTCCATCAACTTGGGGAAAAAGGTCCTCATCCGACCCGACTCGAATGAATGGTCCGTCCACTCGAAATGAATTGTGATTAAAAAGCGGATGGCCAAACCGCCCCTTTATAAATTTCCACACCAAAGATCGTGGCGGTTGAGGCGCTTCAAAAAAACCGTTCAATATTCCATCACTCGGGTCGACATCTTTTTCAAAATTGAGACCCCCATTGAAAAAAGGGCCATTGCAAACAACTCCCAAAAAGGCGTCTCGTGTTTCATAGGAATCCGAACCGTTCAATGTCCAATTGATATCCAATCGCTTGGTTGAAAATGAATAAATATCACGGATGGGATGAGACTTGTAACGCGCCCGATGAGCGGTGCGGCCAAAACCAGCGTTATTAATAAATGTCCGGTTCCCTATTTCAGATTTCAAAAGCCCCACATCAACAAGTTCATGACGTCCCGGAGCCTCCAAGAAATTGTGGACCAACTTTTTCCACAAGGCCAACCCCATTTTTCGCCCAAAATCATTGCAGGTTCCAGCGGGCACAAGAGCCAATGTCACTTTCTCTAGCGCCTTAAGTTCATACAGACATTGCACCACCCGACTCAACGAACCATCACCTCCCCAAATCGCGATGTTGGGATGGCCTTCATTCACCGCCCATAACACCAAGGTTTCCAAATGGGTGGGGTGGCTGGTTCGTTCAACCCACATGGATTGGAGTTGCAAATTCTTTCTAAAAAATCGACGAACGCCCTTGGCATGGTCTTGGTTGGGATTCAAAATGTGAAAAAAATCTTTCATTGCCGGAATCGGAGAAAGGCACGTTCTGTTTCCGCCCAGACCATGTCAGGACGTTCGGACAACACCGTGTCCAACAATTCCCCCCCATCAAAACTCCAGGCGGCGATGTGGGAGATTCCTTGACGTATGGCCGCCTCCACTGCCAAACCAATCTCGGACTCTTTTCCACTGGGAAGCCGCATGGCTTGAATCCAAATTTGCGACATTTTTTTATTGGTCGTGGCATGGAGTGACACATATTTGGAGAATTCCTCGACATGAGAAACCACCGGTTTTTTGAATCGCCAATGCCAATAGGGATCACAACCAAAAATATCCAAATCCGGCAAGGTGGCCGCCTCTTTAAACAACAAATCATATTCTTCATGTCCTTTAAGCGCATAAAGACACAATGAGTTTTTGAGGCCTTTGGAATGAGAAAAAGCCATGCCTTCAGTCAAAAAAGATCGCATAGTCTCCCGCCGAAATTCCCTGGCTTGATCATTCAACCGTTCGGGCATCTTTTCTCCATATTTATTTTTATACAGACGCTGACATTCTTCACAGGCACAAGAAAATATTCCCTGCCATTCCATCTCAAAATCAAAGGCCACATGGGGTTCGTCCCAAAAAATAACCTGCCCTCCCATGTCTCGAACGCTGAGGATCCATTCCTTCATGAAGGATCTCCATTCAGGCCGATTCAAACAAACCGAAGGTACAAATTTTCCATTCGACATGACTTGCCAGGATTTGCGATGTTCGAGCAGGAACTGCGAGGAGGCTTCTCCCCCAAACACGCCCCCCAAGCCCCAGGGATCCACCCACACTTCCAAGCCCACCCGCCTGGATTCCTCAAATAATTTCGAAAGAACCGACTTGTGATACACCAAATCTGTTTCATTCACTGTATGAACGATGTAATCACAACAAGCGGAAATACGTTTGAGGTCCTCTTTGGCGTGATTTAAAAACCGATTCCCGAAATAGGACACCCCAAACTGAGTCATCGGTAATTGGTGAACTGCAACGGGATCCCGTAATCTTTGGACTTGAGCAAGGCGATGGCCTGTTGGAGCGCGTCTCGAGACTTGCTTGTGACCCGGAGCTGATCGGATTGGATCGAAGGTGTCACTTTCAGCTTGGCCGATTTAATATCGGCCACCATGGCTTTGGCCTTGTCGGAGGGAATGCCTTGTTGAATTTTCACTTTCTGTCGGACGGTGTTTCCGAGCGCCGTTTCAACTTTTTGAAAATCGAGCGCCTTTTGATCAATTCCTTTTTTGGCGATTTTAGATCTCAATATTTCAACAACGCTCTTGAGTTTTCCCTCATCGTCAGACGTCAAAGTAATCTCCGATGTTTTCTTGTCCAAAACAAAACTGGAGATACTGCCGCGAAAATCAAACCGCACGGACAACTCCTTGCTGGCCGCGTTCACGGCGTCATCCATAACTTGCATGTCAATTTTCGATACCACATCAAATGAAGACTCGTCTGCCATAAATCCTCCTTAACATTGTCATCCCGGCATGCCTTTGGCCGGGATCCAGGTTCTAGTTGGGGGAAACCTGGGCCCCGTACCGTTCCATAATGATCTTGGCCGGTACAGTCCAGAACAATAAATTATCATTGAGCTGGACGGCCAAAGACATGCCGGGGCGACGGATTATGTTCTCTGGTCAATTCCTCTATTGGCCAAACGGTCCGCTATTTTTTGATTCGGATGCTCGCGTGGCACATGAGTAAAGGTCACCATTTTAAACTTTAAAATTAAGCTCTTCACATCTTCAAAAAACTTAAACATTTTTTCGGACTTGACGCGGTAGAGGCCATTGAGCTGTCGAACAACAAGTTCACTGTCCAAATAGCATTCCACCACGGTGGCTTTCATTTCCAAAGCGCGCGACAAGGCCAAAATGAGCGCCCGATATTCCGCCTCATTGTTGGTGGCGACACCCACATAGTCCGACGCCTCCGCCAAGGTCGCGCCATTTTCATCTAACAACAAAGCCCCAATCCCGGCATGGCCCGGATTTCCCCGCGACGCCCCATCTGTATAGGTGATGATCTTTTTTGTCATCGGGCGATGAATGGTTTTGGTTTTTTCGGCGTCATCCCAAAAAACCACTTGATGGCCTGCACAATGCGGTTTCCCGCTTTTCCATCCCCATAAGGATTCACGGCATTCGCCATTTTTCGATAATAACGCGCATCCTTGATCAACCGTTCAAATTCCCGCTGAATTTTTTTCCGATCAGTCCCCACCAAACGAACGGTTCCGGCTTGAACCGCTTCAGGCCGTTCAGTTACATCACGAAGGACCAACACAGGTTTTCCCAGAGAAGGCGCCTCCTCTTGAAGCCCGCCGGAGTCGGTCACCACCAAATGACTGGCCTGCATGGCTAGAACCAAATCCGTGTATTCCAGCGGATCCAACAAATGGATGCGCGGTTCTCCGCCCAATATTCTATGGGCCAGCCCCGCCACATGCGGATTGGGATGAACGGGATAGATCCACTCATTGTCAGGAAACGCCCGGCACAAATTTTTTATGGATTGAAAGGCTTCCTCAAACGGTTTCCCGAAATTTTCTCTACGATGCGCCGTCATAAGAATCATCTTTTTCCCATCTTCGTGAATCCGTTTGATGATTTTTCCCAATTCCCTGTTTTCAAAAGGACGGGGACGACGGGCCGTTTCGAGCAAGGCATCGATGACGGTGTTTCCCGTAACAAAAATATTTTGGGGATTTCGATGTTCTCGAATGAGATTCATTTTGGACATGGGCGTGGGACAAAAATAAAGAGTCGACAAAACATCGGTGAGTTGGCGATTGGCTTCTTCCGGAAAAGGGCGAGACAAATCAAACGTCCTTAAGCCCGCCTCTACATGCCCAACGGGAACCCCCGCATAAAAAGCGGCCATGGTCCCCGCCATGGATGTGGTGGTATCTCCATGAACCAAAACCATGTCGGGTTTGAGCCGAGCCAAGACCGGAACCATTTGAGTCATGACACCCACCGTGATATCGGTCAAAGATTGACCCGGCCGCATCAAATTCATGTCAACCTGCGCTTTAACACCAAACACGCGAAGAACTTGATCAAGCAGATTTCTGTGTTGAGCGCTCAAAGCCACTTGGACATGGAAATGTGAATCTTGCTCTAAACTTTTAATCACGGGAGCCATTTTGATGGCCTCAGGCCGCGTTCCAAAAAAAACAAAAATCTTCTTACGTTTCACGGCGCTGGTCATCCTCTTCGTAAGGCAACCACGGTGATACTGATACAGGCCAAGAGCAGCGTGACGGAATACACCAAGAGAACCGCTTCCCGCTGAGTCCATCCCGCCGCGAGCAAGCGATGATGAAAATGTCCTCGGTCGGGGGCAAAAGGGTTTTGACGTTGGAGCAGTCTCCTAAAAAAGGCCACGGCCATATCGGTCATAGGAACCGCCACCAACACAAAAGGAACAAACAAGACCGCCAAGATGGTTGTTTTAAAAGCGCCGATCACCGCCACGCACCCCACCAAAAATCCAATGCTGAGGGAACCGCTGTCCCCCATAAAAACGGACGCCGGATAAAAATTGTAAACAAGAAAACCGATCAACCCGCCCATCAAGGCCGCCGCGATCACCCCCGCCAATTTCATCTGCTGAATAAAAATAATGGACCGCCCTCCCTCCTGAATCAACGCCACCGCCAAAAATGATCCGGCCACAATGGCCACCACGCCCCCCGCAAGACCATCCAAGCCGTCAATCAGATTCACCGCGTTCGATAGGCCCACCAGCCACAGGATCGTGATCACTTGCATCATCCACAGCGGGAAATTGGAGTAGGCCTCAAAACCTGGAATTGAAAGACCGTAAATGCGAACGCCATAAGTCATCGCGACATAGGCGGCGATCACTTGGAGAGACAATTTCATTCCGGGTTTCATGGGTTTGCGGTCATCAACAATCCCTGTGATGAAAAGGACCAACGCTCCGAACAAAATCCCCGCGAGTTGTTCACCCAGGTTGAGAGTAAAAATTACTTTTTTCTTAAATAGAACTCCCTGGCTGAACTTGAGCAATTTCCCAAAATCTGGAACGAACATCCACACGGCAATAATTCCTGAAAGAAAACCGGCCATAATTCCAATGCCGCCCCAACGGGGACGCGGCATCGAATGAATTTTCCTGGGATCCACGGGGTCCATCGCGCCCCAACGGGAGGCCATCCAAATACTGAAGGGAGTCGCCGCCAAAGACACCACCAACCCAGTCACCAAAGCGATGAAATACGTTTTAAGCACAGACCTCCATGGCCCTTGGGTCTACTTCGAATGATCCTTGTACAGGGGAAATTTGGAACAGAGTTTCCTCACATCGGAACGGATCTTCTCCAACTTCTTGCCATCATTGCGTGCGTCCAGTGCCTCGGAAATCCAGTTCGCTATCTGCAACATCTCTTTTCTCTTCATGCCCCGCGTGGTGACCGCTGGAGACCCCAGTCGGATCCCAGAAGCAATAAAGGGTTTTTGAGGATCAAAGGGAATCGCGTTTTTATTGGTGGTGATTCCCGCCAAGCCCAGAACCGCTTCGGCTTCTTTACCGGTGATATTTTTGAGACGCAAATCCACCAAAAACATGTGGGAATCGGTTCCCCCCGTCACAATGCGCAATCCTTTTTTGGTGAGGGCCTCAGCCAATGTTTTCGCATTTTCTTTCACTTGGCGTTGATATGTTTTAAACGCTGGCTTAAGCGCCTCGCCCAATGCCACCGCTTTGGCGGCAATGACATGCATGAGCGGTCCGCCTTGGTCGCCTGGAAAAATGGAACGGTCGATATCGGCCGCGTATTTTTGTTTGCTCAAAATGAGCCCCCCGCGCGGCCCTCGCAATGTTTTGTGTGTGGTGGTTGTGACCACATCGGCGTAAGGAACAGGTGAGGGGTAAAGCCCCGCCACGACCAACCCCGCATAGTGAGCGATATCGGCCATAAAAATGGCTCCCACGCTATCGGCGATTTTCCTAAAACGCGCCCAATCAAATTCGCGAGCATAGGCCGAGGCGCCGATGCACAACAATTTGGGTTGATGCGCTTTGGCCAAGTTTTCGGCCTGCTCATAATCTATGAGTTCCGTTTTTTCCGAAACGCCAAAGCCCACGACGTTAAAATATTTTCCGGAAAAATTGAGCGGATGACCATGCGACAAATGCCCGCCATGCGCCAACTGAAGGCCCATAATGGTGTCTCCCGGTTGCAGAAACGTCATGAGGACCGCGATGTTGGCCTGGGTGCCGGAGTGAGCTTGAACATTGGCATGCTCCGCACCAAATAATTTTTTAGCTCGTTCAATGGCCATTGTTTCGACCACATCCACATTTTCACAGCCACCGTAGTAACGTTTACCAGGATACCCTTCTGCGTATTTGTTCGTCATCACGCATCCCTGCGCTTCCATCACCGCTTCGGACGTGAAATTTTCTGAAGCGATCAACTCCAGCCCTTCTTGTTGACGTTTCACCTCCGCGTGAATGGCCTTATAAACGGCTGGATCTTGCTTTCGAATCTTGTTGTACACGTTTCTTCTCCTCAAATGGCATTTAGAATTTTTTGTTTTGAAAGGGCTCCTTCACGAATCACCGTGAAGGGAAAATGGGTGACATCCACCACCGTCGATTCTCGGCCAATCTTGCACGAACCTCCCTCGATGATGATATCCACCAGTCCTTTAAATTGTTTTGTGACTTCTCCTCCCTTGATGAGCGAAGGATACCCTGATTTGTTGGCGCTGGTGACGGCCAAGGGAAACGGCAAAGCCGCCAGCAATTTTCCAAAAAAATGCCCCTGGGGAATTCTCACCGCCAAAGTACTCTTCCCCCTCGCCGCATGCAGTGCCAAGGGAGCCGTTTTAAAAATAAGCGTTAACGCTCCGGGCCAAAATGCTTTCATCAAAGTCCTCGCTTCTGGCAAAACTTCCTTGGCCACCAAGGGAAGCTGAGCCGCGTCGGCTATAAAAATGGGGAGCGCCTTGGTGTAGCTTCGACCCTTCAACTTATAGATTTTCTTGATTGCGTCCATATGAAAAGCGTTACAGGCGATGCCATAAACCGTATCTGTTGGGAAAGTTACCAGCCCGCCTTTGCTGAGTGTTTCCACCAAAAAATTCAATTGCCTCTGACCAAGATTGTTCTTCCCCAATCTATAAACGGTTGTTCTGATCATTGGTTTATTCGAGTTTAGAGCCTGTATAAAAACCCCGATGGACCGTCGCCCCGGCACGTTGTTTGGCCGGGGTCCAGGTTCTACCGTCGAGAACACCTGGGTCCCGGCCAGAGGCATGCCGGGACGACGGCTTTTTATACAGCCTCTTAGAGTTTAAAAAAATTCTTAATCTCAAATTACAAACTTTAAATTCGAAGAGGAGCTAAACATCACGTCCGATAGCCGGCGTTGATACCGACATATTGACCGGTAAAATCACATGTTTTGTAATGGGACCATTGTTTTCCAAGCCCCAAGTCCACCCGGACCACAATTCGTTTGTTTTGCATATAGCGAATGGCATCCCTTTCTGAGAATGGATATTCGGTTCCGCCTTTGCACACAAGAATGTCCCCCAACCACACTTTTACCTTCGCTGGATCAAATTTGACGCCCGAACGGCCCATCGCCGCCAAAACACGTCCCCAATTTGGGTCGGCTCCATGACAGGCGGTTTTTACAAGCGGAGAAGAAGCGATCACGGCCGCCATTTTTCTAGCCGAGGATTCGCTTCGCGCGTTTTCGACAAAAATCTGAACCAACCGAGAGGCCCCTTCGCCGTCCATCGCAATAGAGGTGGTTAACTTTTCACACACTTCATGAAGCGCGGAACGGAAAATATGGTACCCCCGTTCATGAATGGTTTTTATTTCAGGAGCGCCCGAAGCGCCATTGGCGAGAACGCAAACAAAATCATTTGTGGAGGTATCTCCATCGACACTCACACAGTTGAATGTTTTATCAGCCACCCATTCCAAGGCGCGTTGAATGAGGGGAGGCTTGATGTTGGCATCGGTCAAGATAAACACCAACATGGTGGCGTGCAATTGCCCTCGAGGGCCCCGTAAATCAGGATGGATCATTCCCGAACCCTTCGCGCAACCCCACATTCGCACGGTTTCATTTCCAATTTTGAAGGAACAATCCGCCACTTTCATTTTGGTGTCGGTGGTCATAATGGCTTCGGAGGCCAAATGCCCTTCCTGCAGAGTTTCTCCAGCGGAAGATGGAATTCGGTCCAACATTTGACCCAAACCTCTCTTGTATTTGGTGAGATCAATGCGTGTTCCAATGACACCCGTTGAAGCCACCCACACCTCGTCTTTGTCCACCTGGAGACCCTCGGCCACCCATTGGGTCGTCATCAACGCGTCTTGAAGCCCAGGTTTTCCCGTGGCCGCATTGGCACTCCCTGAATTGACCACCACCGCGCGAACATGGCCCCTGGTTTTAAGAAGCCGTTCTTGAGTCAACACAATCGGAGCGGCCTTGACTTGACTGTTCGTGAACACCGCTCCGCCATTGGCGGGCGCATGTGAGAAAAAAAGAGCCATGTCTTTTTTATTTTTCTTGCGTGAGAGTCCCGCACTGAGTCCAGTGGCTGAAAAACCGCGGGGCCAGAATGCACTTTTCATAGATTACCTTTCGTCGGCGTAAGGGGAGTCCCCATCAATCACGGAATGACGACGGCCATGATGACGATTTCGTCGATTGTGATGGTCTTGGTTTCCCGATTGGTGGTGTTGGTGATTGTGTTGATTTTGGTTCTGTTGATGACCTTGTCCCCCTCGCCCCCGGCGGCGCATTCGTCCGCGCACGCGTTTGCGGCATTTGGGACAACGTTTCGGTTCGGTGAACCCTTTCTCTTTAAAAAACCGCTGCTCGCCGGCGTCAAAAATAAAGTTGGAGTGGCAATCTTCGCACACCAACATTTTGTCGCCGGGCTGAAGCGTCGGCTGAGAGGCCGAAAAACCAAAAAGACTTTTCAACGATGACAATAAACCCATGTGATACTCCTGATGGACATGGGGACATTAGAGGAGGCCTTCCGTTTCGGGTCGTTTAAAACAAAGATTCATGTTCTGAACGGCTTGCCCGGCTGCGCCTTTAACCAAATTATCCAAGGCGGCGAGCACAATGACACGGTTCGTACGAGCGTCCTGCGTTATCCCAATATCGCAATAATTAGAATGAACGACGTTTTTTGTTTCAGGGAGTTCCCCTTCAGGCAAGATGCGGATGAAGGGTTCCCGTTCATAAAAACGGACAAATTGTGACCGAATATCTTCCGTTTTCATGGATTTCTTAAGCGTGGCGTAAAGAACCGACAATATTCCCCTTGGCATGGGAATCAAATGCGGAGAAAATGTCAGGGCCAATGAAACGCGAGAGAGGCGATGCAGAACAGTCTCGATTTCCGGCTGATGACGATGACGGGCCACGTTGTAGGCTTTTAAGTTGCTATCAACCTCACAGTACAAGTACTCTGAGGATAATTTTTTACCTGCCCCGGACACCCCTGATTTGGCATCCACGATCAAACTTTTGGGGTCCACCAACAAAGGTTTAACCAAAGGCGCTGCTGAAAGTACCGCAGCGGTGGCGTAACAGCCTGGGTTCGCCACCAAGGACGCTTGCCGAATTTGTTCTCGAAAAAGTTCCGGCAAGCCATACACCGCGCTTTTAAGCAAAGCGGGCGCGGTGTGAGTTTCTTTGTACCACTTCTTGTATTCTGCTGCAGAGGAGAGACGGAAATCACCGGATAAATCAATAACCTTGACTCCGGCTTTGACCAACTGAGAATTGGGTTTGATTCCAGCAGCGGCGGGATAACATGAGAAAACCACATCTGAATCCTTCGCAATTTGTTTGATGTTCAATTTCACAAAGGAATGCGGCAATCGGCCTCGCAATTCCGGGTGAACATGGTGAATTGGCTGGCCCGCCGATGATTCCGAGGTGAGGTGCTGAAGGGATATAGAAGAATCCTTCAGCAAGATGTGGATGAGTTCGCCCCCCGAATATCCGGTGGCGCCCAAAATAGAAACGCGAATCAAACTTTTTCTCTCCTTATGACAACAACCACTTCCCCTTTGTTCGGCCGCGACTTGAGTTGTTCAAGAACTTCAGTTTCGTTGCCCCGCAGAAACTCTTCGTGGAGTTTTGTGATTTCACGGGCAAGCATCACTTGCGTTTGGGGCGCGACATCGTGAATCAACTGCAAGGTGTCCGCCACCCGAAAAGGGGACTCAAAAAGCACGAGGTTTTTACCTAATCCCAATGACGCCTGCAACAAACGTGTGGCCGGGCCTTTTTTTCGGGGTAAAAATCCCAAAAAAACATATCCCTCCCCCACAAATCCAGACACGCTCAAGGCCGCCGATACGGACGATGCCCCCGGAATGGGAACCACTTTTAGCTGATTTTCAAGAACTTCCGCCACCAAACGCGATCCAGGATCAGAAATGGCCGGGGTGCCAGCGTCGGTTACCAAGGCCACTGACCGCCCCATTTTTAACCACTCAATTATTTTCTGGGAGGAGGGGGCATGGGTGTGTTCATCATAGCGATGGAGCGATTTTCGAAAACCCAAGTGACTGAGTAATTTTTCTGTCCGGCGTGTGTCTTCGCAAGCCACCACATCCACATTTTTCAACGTCTCAATGGCGCGCAGAGTGATATCTCCCAAATTGCCAATGGGCGTGGCCAATATATATAGGATGCCAGTTGATGACATAAGAAGCGGAGAATACCAAACCAACCAATTTTTATTCTGTTCTCAACGCTTCGGAAGGAGAGAGTTTGGAGGCTTTGATGGCAGGATAGAAACCAAAGGCCATCCCCATCGTCACACCGGCCATCACCGCCAATACCAAAAAACTGGGTTGTATCACGGGAATCACCGTAAATTGGTCTTTTAAGAGGAGTGGCAAACCTCTCGCCAAGGCAGAGCCCACCAAGAGCCCCAAAATACCTCCCAACAAACTCAGCAAACAACTCTCAACAAGGAACTGAAGCAAAATATCTTTTTTGCGCGCACCCACGGCGCGTCGAATTCCAATTTCACGGGTTCTCTCAGCGACAGAGGTGAGCATCACGTTCATCATGCCAATGCCTCCCACAATCAAAGACACGCAGGCCACCAACAGTCCATTCATGGACAATGACTTTTGAATTTCAAGACTGCGAGAAAAAGAGTCCGCTTGATCCCGTACCGAAAAAAGCCCTTTTCGTTTCGGGTCACCTCGTTCCATGGTCATCAACAATTCTGTTTTCATCGCGGGGCTGGCCGAAGGACTCACATGAACATCAATGGAAGGAATCATCAATTGCTGACCGGTTCGCATCAAGGTGGTCAACGGAACCCACACCTCTAGGCCGCCTCGGCCTTTTCTTCGTTTCGACCGAGGGGCAAAAACACCCACCACCTCCCACGGCTTGTTTTCGATGAAAAGAGAAGTGTCACTGCTCTTAAGGGACCCGGAAAATAGGATTTGCTCTGTCTCTTCACTGATCAAACAAATCGACATTCGTTCCTCTATCTCAATGGGAGACATATTGCGCCCTTTCTTGATCACGTATCCTTTGGCGCCCAAGGCCGTGGCATCCACCCCCACCACAAGTCCCCGACTTTCACCTGATCGACTCCGCACCATCTGATAAAGATTCAGTTGTGGCAAAACAGATAGAACGGAAGGAACTTCCTCGAGACGAACCACATCATCCAACTCCAAGAATCCCATCCGTTTGGTTTTCTCATCATATTGCGCGCGGACGGTATAGACATTGACCCCCAGCGAGTTCATTTGATCCATGATGCGCTGTTTGGCCCCGGCGCCAATGGACAAAACGGTGATGACCGCCGCAATCCCAATCACCACACCCAAGATGGACAACAAGGAGCGGATGGCGTTGTGTGATAAATTGGTCCAGGCGATATGAAACGATTCTTTGAGTTGCTCCATTATCTCAACACCCGATCTCGGCCAATCGAACCATCCACCATTTCAATGACGCGCTCAGCGCGTTCAGCCAAAGTGGGATCATGGGTAATGAGAACAATGGTTTTCCCTTGGGTGTGCAGCGTTTCAAACACGTCCATAATGGCTCGACCATTGGCCTGATCCAAGGCTCCGGTGGGCTCATCCGCCAAAATAACAGGGGGATTGTTCGCCAACGCCCGCGCAATCGCCACTCGTTGTTGTTCCCCGCCCGACATCATTTTGGGTCGATGATGGAGGCGATGCCCCAATCCAAATTTTTTAAGCAATTCTTCGGCCCGTTGAGAGCGGTCTTGCCTGCCGCTATAAACCATGGCCAAGCCCACATTCGATCTCGCGTCATAGGACTGAAGCAAATGAAAAGCCTGAAACACAAAACCCAAAGAACGGGAACGCAACGCGGAAATATCATCGTCAGAGAGCTGAGAGGTATCATGCCCCATCACTTGAATAGTTCCTTCAGAGGGAACGTCCAAACAACCCAACAATTGCATCAGGGTGGACTTTCCCGAACCCGAAGGCCCCACGATGGCCACATATTGACCCACGGGAATTTGCAAATTAAGCGCGTGAAGAATTTCCATTTCCCCTTCCCCCACGCGGTATCGTTTCACCACATTTTTCAAGTCGAAAGCCAATGTGGTCATGATTCATCCAACGTGATTTTCTCGTACCCCACCCATTGCCGGGGCTTTAATCCCTTCAACACTTGAATCCGGTCCCCTCCCACCAACCCCAATTTCACTCGACGCTTCGAAATGAGATGAAACCTATTTTTCGCCACCACCCAACCGTTGTCCCCCTCTTTCTTAATCACACTCTTAATGGGCACGCTTAACGTGTCGGGGATATCTTCAGTCACGATATTCACCCGCACAGATAAGTTGTGTTTGAGTTCAAGTCCTCCTGAGTCCACAATCTCAATCACAACTTCAAATTTAGCGAATGTTTCGCGCTCCGCTTGGGTGGCAATGGAGAGAACTTTCCCACGCATGACAATTCCTGAAAATGCATCTGCCATCACGTCCACTGGTTGACCCACGCGCACTTGATTGATATCCAATTCATCCACTTTTGTTCGGACCACGAATTTTGAAATGTCACCCACTGTAATCAAATTATTTCCTTCCGACACCCGCAGACCCAGCTTGGTGAAATCCTTTAAAACCACGCCTTTGATGGGTGAGCGGACAAGTGTGCTGGCCAGTTTCTTGTCGAGGAAGGTCATTTCTTGTTTGGAAATGCTGAGGGCGGATTTTGTTTTTTCAACAGCCTGCTCCGCATCTTCTACCTGTTGACGCGAAACAGCCATATTTTTCAACAACGACCGTTGAACCGAAAGTTCTCGAACGGCCTTTTTATATTCCGCCTCTATGCTGGCATGAGCTGTTTTTTTCTGTTCATGCTCCAATAAAGTCTTTGCGCGGCTAAGTTCGAGTAGAGGTTGCCCCACGGCGACCGTTTGTCCTTCTTTGATCAATTTTTTTTCAACGATCTCGCTCACCTCGGACTTGATATCGGCCACATCCACCGCTTCCATGACGCCCGTCGCCGACACGCCCCGGTGCAGCGTTCCGATAGTGAGCCGCTCCCATTCGTATTTTTTCTCAAGATGAGAAAGGTCGCGAGCAAAATTCAAGATCAACAGCAGGAGTGGAAGCCCCCCCCACAAGATCCATTGGCCATGGGTTTTAAAAAATTTCAGGAAGGGCTGAACCTTCTTTAGATGATGATTTGAAATCAGAATAGGGTTTCTCCTTGCTTCAAAAGTAACAGGGTCAACGCGTGTTTTCAATGCGAATTTTGATTTACGCTCAGCGCTTACGCGTTGAGATTAAATCCGCCGGATCAATGCCCACCAACAATTTCAATCGGTCACGCGCGATGTTAAATGCGACCAGAAGATTCAAATATTCCAAATCCAAATCTCGCATTTGGTTTTCCGCATCAAACACGTCAATCAAACGGGTGAGGCCACTGCGATACTGCAAACGAATCGCGGCCACATTTTTCTCAGCATTGGACTTTTGGACGGCGAAATCGATGATCTGTTCTTCGGTTCGCTTAATATCCAAATAGGCATTTCGAACCGACACCTGAAGATCTCTTTGCTGATTTTCTAGGGAACGCTGAGAATTCTTTAAAGAAATCTCTCCTTGGCGAACACTGAGTTTGGTTTGCGTGGCATCAAACAAAGGCCAATCCACTCCCATCCGTACGTTCCATCCAACAGGATCCAGAGGCACCAGCGAGTCTGATCGATCACGGGTTAATGAATAGGATCCGCTGGTGGTCAAGGTGGGCCGGTTCCCCTCTTTGGTTTGGCCCAAATTTATTTTGGTCGTTTCTAAAGATCGTCTTGCATTTTGCAAATCCGGGTTGTTTTCTAAAGCGCCTTTCAGAAGCACCTCAAGGGGGATCATAAACGGTTCATAGGTCAGTTTGGATTTCAATTGAATGGTTTGATTCGCCGGCAATGAAATAAGGTCTTTGGCCCGGTTCATGGCTTTTTCCAAATTACCTTCAGAGTTTTGAATTTTTCTCAAATCCTGTTTGGCGCGAATATCGGCCCGCACCAATTCAACTTCCGCCAATTTTCCCGCTTTCACCAACAACCGCGTTGACTCATTCACCAACTTGGCTGACTCAAACTTGCGACGCTCTACCGCCGCTGTTTCTTGTTGAAGCAACAGATCGTAATACAGCGTCCGACTTTCAAATTCGATGTTAAGACGCTCTTTCCAATAGGAATCTTGGTTGCTTTCCCATCCCAAGTTCGCCAATTTCCTTGAACGAAGACTACTGTTACGCTTGAAAACAAACAGGGGTTGGCTGAAACCCAAACTCCATATGGGTTGATATTTGGTGAGAGATCGGCTCAAGGATCCCAATGTATCTGTTTCAACACTCGACCGGGACCAGGTCCCATCCACGGACAAACTGGTTCCCGTTAGGAGGGGTTGGGCCAATGACAATCTTCCCACCTTTGAAACACTGTCAACTTCGGTACCTGTGTCCGAATCACTGAATGAATTGGTCTGATTGACACTGGCTGTTAAAGTCGGCCAGGTGAGTCCTCGTTGCGTGGCCATCCATCCGTACCGGTTTGAGGCCAATGATTCTTCCGCGGAACGGCTTCGCAAGCTGTTTTGAAGAGCGAGATTGGAAAATTGTTGGATGGTCAGCGATATTCGTTCCGGAGATTCACCGGCCCCAAAGGCAAGTGAGCACAAACCCCCTAAAATTAGTAGCTGGCCAAAACACCGAACAACAGGCACGCCCCCCCCACAAATACACTTACGAAATTCCATCGAGGCCGTTGCGCATGCCCCAAAGTCCAAACACCAATCAATAACAACCAGACCGACCAAAAATTAAACAATCCGAACCGTGATAAAAAATCGGCCAGTCCGGAATTGGAAAGGCCGGGGATCACGTCGATTCCTGATGAAAACTTCGATGTTTCCCCTGCCAAAACCACTTGACTCAACACTCCGTAGATCAGCCCCAGGCCCGCCTCCAACAAACGGGGCGCCCAGCTAAACCCGACCATCATGAGCGATTTTTTCATGGGAAGCGTAATCCCTTGAAAGGGCACCACCATGTGAAGCAAACCCGCCGTGGCAAACCACAAAGTCAGGTGGATCACCACCCCCAATGAAAAAAAACCGATCCAAGCGTCAAACCCCCCTGCCTTTTGAAACAATTTGAGAAAACTGGTGAGAGTGGGAGTGGCAAATACAAGCAATACCGCCAGAAAAAAATCGTCTGATTCTTTCAGCGTTCGAAAGGTGGCCGCGGGATGGTTTAAGAACCGCCACAAGTGTTTAAAAAGCCGGTGGGAAGAAATGGGAGGAATATCAGATGAAACAGGAGTCGACACTATGTTGGATTGCAAACTTAAGTCCGCGGCTGGCGCAACCTCGCCTGAGGTTAATGAAGGAGAAACGGTAAGGGAGGGGGCGGGGACCGAAGGTTGAACAGATGGGACAAATGATTGTTTTAGGATCTCTTGAATGCCGGCCAATGTATCATGCTTGGGCTGCGTCACAGAACGGCGCAGGAGGGCCCCCACTCGGGCCGATAGCTCTGAGAGCTCAAAGGGCAAAACCAAATAATCGTCCGCACCAAAACTGAAACCACGAACCTTTTCTTGAGTGGAAATATCATGGGCCGTGCACAAAATAATGGGAATCGATTTGGTGTTGAGTTGAGACCTCAATTGAGAGCAAAGCGAAGCCCCACTGACATCGGGTAACACCAGGTCCAAAATCGCCAAATCAGGAATAACTTCTGAAATTAGTTTATATCCCTCATTTCCAGTGGCCGCTGTATGAACTTGATATCCCTCTGACGATAAATACTCGGAATATAGACTCAGCTTGTTCGGGTCATCATCAACAATGACGATGGTGCGATTGGAAAAATTCCTCATGTTGTGGATTTTTTAAATATGTTGAATTGACGCATGGTTATGAAAGTCTAAGGGGAGTCTGAGCGTTCCGCAACCATGAAATTTTGATAAAAGCCTGACCATGAATGAACGAAACTATTGCCGGTCTTACGCTGGAAATTTTGATTCTCGGTTCGCCCTGAAGGGTTCCACCGCTTCCTACGCTCCCGACCGAACCTTCGACACCGAACACATTCGACTTGAACTCACCCTTGATTTCAATAGAGAGTCGCTTAAAGGCATCTGCACCACCCGCTTGCGCGCTTTGATTGACAATCCCCCGGAGATGAAATTCGATGCGGTCAATTTCCATTTGGGCGCTGTTCTATGGAACAAAAAGAAAGCGGTTACTCACTATAAAGATGGCGTTCTAACGATCACTCCCCCCAAATCCATTCGCGCTGGAGAGATGGCGCAGGTTGAAATTCATTATCAAGTGATCCAACCGAAGCTGGGGCTCAATTTTGTCAAACCCAACAAAAACTACCCGAAGAGACCCACGCAAGCCTGGACCCAAGGTGAAGACGAATATGCCCGTTATTGGTTCCCCTGTCATGACGCCCCTCATGAGCGAACCACAACAGAAGTGATTGCCACTGTTCCTCAGGGGTTTAAGGCCATTTCAAATGGAAAATTATTAAGGACGACTCATCAGACCCGAAAAAAAACCAGCACCTTCCATTGGCGCCAAGACATTCCCCATGCCACCTATCTCGTCACGCTCGCGGTGGGGAGATTCTCAGAATTAAAAGAGTCATGGCGCGGCAAACCGGTCCAGTATTTCTGTGAAAAGGGACGGGAAGCCGATGCGAAGCGCGCCTTTGGAAAAACTCCCCAAATGCTCGAATTCTTCTCAAAGTTTATTGGGGTCCCATACCCCTTTGCCAAATACGCCCAAGTGGCCGCGGCGGACTTCATTTACGGCGGCATGGAAAATACCTCGGCCACCACCCAGACCGATGCCGCTTTGCTCGACGAGCGGGTCAGTTTGGATTACACCAGCGATGAACTGGTCGCTCACGAGCTGGCCCATCAGTGGTTCGGTGATTATTTAACCTGCAAAGATTGGTCCCACGCTTGGTTGAATGAAAGTTTCGCCACCTATTTCGATCCCTTGTTCAAACGACATGACAAAGGACAAGATGAATTTCTTTATCACATTCATCAAAATGCGGAGGCTTATTTCCAAGAGGACAAAGATCATTACCGCCGAAGCATTTGCACCAAAGTTTTCAAACGCCCCACAGATTTGTTCGACCGTCATCTGTATGAAAAAGGATCTGTGGTTCTCTATATGTTGCACCACCAATTGGGTGAAATTCTCTTTCGAAAAGCCATCCACACCTATGTGAGAAAAAACGCGGGGAAAGTGGTGGAGACCGTAGATTTGATCAACGCCATTCAAGAGGCCACTGGAAAAAATATGCGGAGGTTTTTTGACCAATGGGTTTTTGGCGCTGGACATCCAGAATTCAAAATTCGCTCATTTTGGAACGACCGCAAAAAAGAAATCAACCTTCGTGTCACTCAGACCCACGCGCAAAATGCCGAAACAGGTCTTTTCGCAATTGACACAGAGTTTCTCCTTGTGACCCCAAAAGGAAAAAGGAGAGAGCGCGTCTATATTGAGAAAAAATCGCACCTCTTCAAGATCAAGTTGGACTCGAAACCAACCTTGGTCCTTTTCGATCCCGACCATTTGATTCTCAAAAAAGTTGATTTCCCCAAAACCGAAGACCAACTGATTCAGCAAATAAAGATAGATGAAAACCCCTTGGGTCGAATTGAAGCGGCGAAGGGTTTGGCCAAGGCGGGAAGTGTCGAAGCCACTCAAGCGTTGCGCCACGCTTTGGTGTTGGACAAATTTTGGGGTGTTCAAGCGGAAGTGGCGAAAGCCTTGGGTCAGATGACCAGAGAGGATTCAGCCGTTATTCTTCTCCACGCCCTGGATGAAATTGATCATCCCAAGGTCCGCCGAGCTATTTACGCGTCACTCAAGTCATTTCACAGCAAACAAATCGCGAATGAAATTGAAAAACGATTTCGAAAAGAGAAAAGTTATTTCGCAGAAACGGAAGCTCTTAGAACTTTGGGCGCTCTTCGACATCTCAAACACGAGGAAATTTTGAAAGACGCCCTCAAAAAAGATTCTTGGAATGACATCATCCGCATCGCCGCGCTCGAAGGCCTTTCGGCCACCCGTTCAAGAAAATGGCTTCCCACCTTTCTCTTCTACACCCGACCGGGACACCACCAACGGCTTCGCATGGCCGCGATTCGTTGCCTCATGGCCTTCGAACCCGGCACTCCCGGCGTGCAAGAAAGACTGCTCACCCTGCTCAAAGATCCGTTCCTGCTTGTGCAGATTGCCGCCGCTCGCGCCCTTCACCAAGTCGGAGATGAACGCGCCGTTGCGCTCCTCAAAACCATGACCACCGGAGATTTGGACGGCCGGCTCAAACGCCTGGCGGAAGAAGCCATCGAAAAGATCACGGCGGGGGGTCAAGTCTGAGTTTTGAGTCATTTCCAGGCTCAACAGGAAAGGGGAAAGGTCTCGAGAAAATATAGAAATTAGGATGGCCCACAGTCGACTCAAAACTCAGACCTGACCCCGTACCCGTACCCTTACCTCCCATACCTCCGTACCACCGAACCGGAATTTAAAAAATACTCTCGAAAATTATTACCTGCTCCATTATATTAGGAAACAATTAAATCTCTTTTAATGGGGGCATCATGTTTCAGGTTGCAGTGGATATTTTGTGTGTGGCCTTGGCCATATTTTTACTCATGCGTGTCTACTATTGGATGAAGAACAAAGTTAAGAAAGGAGATCAGTAAATATGTCTGATATAAAAGAAACCTTTGGCACTGTTTTATTGAAAAAATTTATGAATCCTCGATTTTTGGCGATTGGTTTGTTCGGCGTCGTTTTTTTCGTGGTTGTGGCTTTGTCCGGACAATTGTTTGAGACAGTGCAAGCCGGAAATTATGCCATCAAGCAAGCTGCTGTTTCTGGAAAAATGACGGCCTTTACCGCCTCGGGTATGTTTTTTCAAGGGTTTGGTGATGTATTTAAATATAAAGCTGCAGATATCCTTTACTTTTCAAAACACGAAGACGAGGGGCGCGAAGTCGATGAGGCCGTGGAGGTACGGTTCAATGATGGAGCCACCGCCACAGTCACGGGAAATGTTCGCTTCGAATTACCGAACAACCCAGAGCAATTAATTGAAATCCATCGCAAATTTCGATCCTATGGTTCATTGGTCAAAGATACGCTTAAACAAGTGGTGGGGGAATCCGTTATTTTGACAGCGGCTTTGATGAGTGCTGAGGAATCCTATACAACCAAACGGGCTGAGTTTTCTCAAATGGCCTATGATCAAGTTAAAAATGGTGTTTATCTCACTGAAGCTGACGACATAGAAACCAAAGACACCAAAACAGGAGAGACCACCAAACGTCAAGTGGTTCGGATCCAGAGAGGAGAGGATAAAAACCCCTTACGAAAAGAATCGGTTCTGGAACAATATGGAATTCGCGTGACACAATTTGTCATCAAAGAAATTGATTATCAGAAGGAAGTTCACAACACCATCAACAGCAAGCAAGACGCTCTAATGAAAACTGTACAGGCCAAAGCCGAGGCTGAAAAAGCTCAGCAAGATCGCCTCACCGCCGAGGAAGTTGGTAAAAAGAATGTCGCTGTTGCCAAATATGAGCAGGAAGTGGAGAAAGCAAAAGCCATCACGGCCGCGGAAAAAGAGTTGGCAGTGGCTGAATTGAACAAGAAAGCTGCGGAACAATACAAACTCACGCAAATCCTGAAAGCTGAAGGAGATGCCGAATATCGACGGAAAATTATGTTGGCGGACGGAGCCCTTGAAAAGAAATTAAACGCCTATATTGAAACTCAAAAAGCGTGGGCCGATGCAATGGCCAATATGAAACAACCCGTGGTGCCCAATGTGGTCTCTGGTGGAGGAAGTGGTGGAACGGGCAACAGTGTCGTTAATATGATGGAGTTGATGGGGATCAAAGCCGCCCGCGATCTTCAGCTCGATCTCAAACCCAAGCCTGTCGCGCAATAGGGGGGCGGGGAGCGGGGGGTCAAGTCTGAGTTTTGAGTCATTTCCAAGTTCAACAGAGAAGAATCCCGAGAAAATATGGAAATTAGGATGGCCCACAGTCGACTCAAAACTCAGACTTGACCCCATGCTCATGCTTTACGGAAGTTGCCAAGTGCTTTTCAGGTGTTGATATTCCTTTTCTGGTAATTGCACCAAGAGGGGGTTCAAGGCGGGATCAAGCCAACCCAGCAATTCGACCATATGGTCTTCTTCCATGGCGGTGCAGCCCTCTGTTCCGCTTCCGGGTTTTCGCCAGACATGGAGGAAAATGCAACTCCCGCAACCGCTGATGTTGGGGGTATTTTGCTCCACATTGATCACCCATTTATAGAGATGATCACTGCGTTTCATTAATTCAGCGGACTTCCAATCTTTTTGAGTGGCAGGGGTCACAGGAAAAATTTGGTTGTAGTGAGGGGAGGCGGGGTCGTCCACACAGCGCCAGGTTTCATCGACCGGAGTGTAAGGCCAGCGGCTGCCCGAAAGAGCCTTGAGGGAATAACCATAGGCTTGGCCCACTTTGAAAATCCCAGCGGGAGCCTTATTGTCTCCTTCTCTTTTCTGAAGTTCTTCTCTCATCGGTTCCTGTTGCCCTCGACCCCAGGCCAAACCTTTCAACCCCAAACTGACTGACCAGGCATTCCCCACCTTTTGCCAAGGAAAAGCTTCCGTTCGTTCATATCGCTGCAAAAGTCCCGTTTGGGAGGACCAGTCCGGAGCCGTCACGACCATCAGTTGGTGCGCATTTTTTGGAATCATGCCCACAACCATAACATCTTCTTTAAAAGATGCGGAGCCCAAAGGTTCGTCTCGTAATTCATAGCTGGCCCAATCTGGAGCATCAAAGTGCCACCATTCGGTGGAAAGAGGCAAAAATCCTTCAAAGGTCATGGCTTCTTCGAGAATCGACCGGTTTTTAAGAGCCTCGGCAGGCAAGTGCCGATAATTTCGACGGGCTTTTTCACTGAATTCATCGAACCCTGTTGGCATGAGAAGCTCATTGCCATTGGAATCCACCAACGTCAGATCTATGGAAGCCCCGCGGTTATGACGGGATCCGGTTTTGGGATCGGCGACAAATCGAGGATCGGGAAGAATCTCCCACAATTTTTTTTGAACGTGAAGCGGGCGATAACAATCCCAAACTTTAAGGCCAAAACCCCTTTTTTCTAAATTCTTTTGAACACGCGCCAAACGCTCGGCGACAGGCCGGCAAAGCAAACATTCATCTTGAAGGGGGTAAAGGCGGGTTTTGGTGAAATTGTTTTCAGTGGCATAACGCATCTCCACAACAATTCCGGGAGCCAAGTTTCGGATGGAAACCAACGATCGGTCTTCCTGAGGAAAAACAAGGGAATTAAAGGAAAGTAGAACAAGAAAGGAACGAACAATCTCCTGAGATGATTTGAACATCGCAGGCCATTATATCAGTGAAAACCTACTGGACGGAAAATTGAACAATAACCGATTGCGGGCCGTAGGGCGATTTGATGTTGTTTTGATCTTTCAGCAACGCTCTCAAAACATACACACTGCGTTTCAGTTGTTTCACGCGCCCATGACTGTGCTTCAACTTGCTCAGCATACCATCCAACATTTCAAGTCTCGCTCTGAAGTTCTGTATGGAATCCATGGTAGGGTTCCTCCTTTTGATTTAATAGTGTCGGTTTCGTATTAAGGTCGCCTTAAGAGGAGGTTAAGAAACGACGAAAGTCACACCTATGTATAAACGGTTTCATTTGGCGACTCTTTTTGAGAAAAGCCTTTGGGTTTTAACGACTTTTGGGCTCATAACAACCATTCGGTGGGCCCTTTTCGATTACGATGTTTGGTGGCATTTGGCCTCTGGCAGATTCATGCTGGAAAACCGATCACTTTTGCGCACCGATGTATTTTCCCACACACTTCTTGGCACACCTTGGATCAATTTCGAGTGGCTGAGCCAAATTCTGCTCTATTTGACAATGCAAATGGCGGGCATCGAGGGTCTGATTGGTGGGAAAGTTATTTTCGTCCTTCTGGTGTGGGCGCTTTTGACTCTTGTTCTAAAAAAGGCTGGAGCCCGTGGCCCTTGGTTGTATCTAAGCAGCCTGTTCGGGTTTGTAAGCCTCCAAATGCGGTTTTATGAACGCATCGAGTTGATCAGTTTGCTCCTATTAATAGGAATGTTGGGGCTGCTTCTTCAAACAAGGGAAAAACCCAATTCCAAATTGGCCCATCGTCTCCCTTGGGTTTTATCGGGACTGATGGTTTTTTGGTGCAATCTTCATGGCGGTTTTTTATACGGCCTCGCGACGGTGGCCCTCCTGAATATCGGAGCACGCTGGGCTAAAGAGAAAAAAGATTTTATTTCTCTTTTGGATAAATCACTGGTCGGGATGAGCGTGGCGATGCTATTGAACCCCTGGGGACCACGCCTTCTGAATATTTTCTTTGAGCATGCCACCCAAATGTCGGGGTCCCCTCTTTTTATTCAAGAATGGGCCCCCACCGCCATCGATCAATCTCTTCCATTTTGGTTTTTGTTTGGAATGGGAGGCCTCGGTTTAACGTGGGGAATTTTACAGGGCCAAAAGGAAGCCAAATTTTGGGGACCGGTGTTTCTCTTATTCGCCATTTGGGGAACGCGTCACATGCGCAACACCGTGCTTCTTCCAATCTTTGCCCTTCCATTTTTGATTTGCCTCTTTTCGTCATGGGCAAAAAGTCGTGGCCAACATAAATCTTTCAAATTCATTCAAATAACTGGCTGGGCCCTGTCCATCGCGGCGTGCTGGGCCCTGTTGTCAAAAACTCCTGATCAAAATTTCAGAAAAATACAAACGAACCGCTTTCCATTTGGAGCCTGTGAGTTCATCCAAAAAAACAAAATCTCTGGAAAACTTTACAACACCTATCATATGGGAGGGGCCATCGAATGGGCGCTGGGCCCCACGCATCCGGTTTTTATGGATGGTCGTTATCTTTTCCATTCACTCTTGGTTTACCATCACCAATTGGACACGGACCTCCTGTCTACAGCCGACGGAAGCGCTTGGCAAAAATTTCTGGCGTCCTATGGGATCGATCATGCCATTGTCGATTACAATCCCATGGTCATCCCCTCCCAAGGGAAAACGCCTTTCCCATTCGCCTGGGCCAATTTGGTTTTCCCCAGAACAGAATGGGCTCTGGTTTATTGGGATGACGCCAGCTTGGTCTTTCTCAAAAGGTCTCCGTCGTTTAATGAGCTGATAAAAAAATACGAATATGTCGCTCTATGGCCGTACAACACCGAGCAAATGAAAGTCTTGCTTGAAGCCAAACTGATTTCTTCGAATCAAATCCTCAAAGAATTAATGCGGCATGAAAAAGAAGTGGAAATTTGTCACTTACGGCAATTGATAAAGAATCTTTTTATTTCTGACCTCCCCCATGTGGCCTGAAATCAAACGAAAAATTTTTCATCTCTTGGGGTTGCTCTATGTGGTGGGGGCCATTTTTATTCCAAAAAACACATACCTCCTCCTTCTTCTCTCCGCTTTGGCTTTGGTTGGTCTGTTGGAATATTATCGGTTGAAAGTCCCCTCTATAAATGAACATCTGTTACGAATATTTGGGAACCTTCTTAGGGAAAAAGAAAAGTCTCATTTCTCAGGACTTTTCTGGATGCTCTTGGGCGTCACGCTCACCATTGCGATCAGCCAGCCCATCGCCGTGACCACCAGCGCCTTGTTGTATCTGATATTGGGGGACGGAGCGGCCAGCCTCATTGGCATGCGAATCCAGGGACCGCAATGGCCGAAATCCCAACGCCGGGTCAGCGGAAGCATCGGTTGCTTTTTGGTGTGTTTCGTGGTGGGAGCCGTACTTCTCCAACCCAATTTCGGATGGACTCCCGTTATTGTGGGCGCCTTGGCCGCCACTTATTTTGAACATGGTTTTCTTTCGCTCAATGACAACATCACCATTCCGGTCGGTTCCGCCGCGGTTCTCATGTTGACTTTGAAATTTCTAACGTAGAATAGGCCTCATGAGAAACCGAAAGTTGGGAGCCTTGGGTTGGGACGTTTCTGAAATCGGCTATGGCGGATGGGGCATTGGCCGTACCTGGTGGGGGCCTACCGATGACACAGAATCCATCAATGCATTAAAACGAGCCTGGGAATTGGGTGTTAATTTTTTTGACACAGCTTTTGTTTATGGAGATGGCCACAGCGAGAAATTGATGGCCCAAGCCTTGGCCGGAAAACCAGCGCTGATCGCCACAAAGATCCCCCCCAAAAACGGGATATGGCCCGGGAGCCCCAAAACCCCCCTCAAGGAAGTGTTCCCCAAAGAATGGATTGTTTCTTGCACGGAGAGAAGTTTGAAATATCTTCAACGGAACACTCTCGACCTCACACAATTTCATGTCTGGTCCGACGCTTGGCTTCATCAAGATGAATGGAAGGAAACCATTGGACAACTTAAGAAATCCGGGAAAATTCGAGGGTTTGGCGTTTCGATCAATGATCACGATCCAAATTCAGCACTCGAATTGGTGGCCTCGGGCCTCATTGATACCGTGCAGGTGATCTTTAATATCTTCGATCAATCTCCCATGGAAAAATTATTCCCTCTTTGCCTTAAACACAAGGTGGGGGTTATCGTCCGTGTTCCCTTTGATGAAGGAAGTTTGACCGGGGCGTTCAACAAAAATACGAGATTTGAACAAGGGGATTTCAGAGCGTCATATTTCAAAGGTGACAGTTTGATTCATACAGTGGAACGTGTTGAAAAATTAAAATCATTTTTGGGCCCTGAAGCCAAAACACTGTCAGAATTGGCGCTCAAATTTGTATTAAGCCAACCGGCGGTGTCAACCGTGATCCCTGGTATGCGCAAATCAAAAAATGTGGACTCCAACGTCGCCGTGGGTGAAGCTCCACCTCTGTCGGCCCAGACAGTTCAGGAACTCAAAAAACACGCCTGGCCTCGAAATTTTTATACCCAATGGGAAGACTAAATAATTCGGGAGAATCACAATGTGGAACACTGAAATAAAAATCAAAAACAAAAATTCCACTCCTTTTTTCCTTCAACGTGGATTTCTTATGACCTGTGGAATCACCGCGATAGTGGTTTCTTTTGTGGTGTTGGGGGTCGGTTTATATGAAGGCCTGACGGGCGGAGGCCGCATGAAAACCCTTCAGCTGCCAGGCTTTCAAGAAGTCCAGCTTGAAACCCCCGGTCTTTATGCCGGCGTTTATCGCCATCGGAGTACCAAGGAAATCCCCATTAAAGCCCTGACCCAGTTGGACGTTCGTGTCCTATCGAAAGAGGACTATGAAGAGATTCCTGTGCTCATGAACAGCGGGGGCCAAACGTTCAACCGAATGGGCTTTCAAGGAATGCCCTTGTTCAATTTCGCCATCGCTCGAGCGGGAGCCTACACCATCAGTGGCGTCTATTCTGGCGGAGTAGAGGGCCCCTCTGTGGAGATTCTTTTGATTCCTCAAAGTGCCGGTAATATCAAACAAACATTGGTGGTTACGTTGGGCTTCTTCTTATTTTTCTTGGGACTGGGAATTGTCATTTTGCTTCGCCTGGATCACCTTGCGCCAAAGAAATTGGTGACAAAGCCATAATTTATGCTACGCTCCCGCCCACTTTAGACCTACCTTATTCATGCAAAACCGAACCTGGCAGAACAAAGATCAACGGCGTGGTGCGCCAAACCCTCATCACAACCGTCCCAACCGAGGCCCTGGACAAGGACCTTCGGGTCGTGGCATGCCCAATCGAGGGCCCAACAACGGACACCGCCACCATCATAACAACAATGGCGGACAACAGCGTTTTGACCGCCCCCGGTTCCAACGGCCCCCTCAAAAAGAAGTTGAATCACCGGCGGAGGTAAAGTTTTTTTCTGGGACATCAATTGATCCGGCCCCCAGAATTCACCTGACCAAAGGACTTTCCGAGCCCACCATCCGCGCCATGGATCTGCTTTGTCCCATTGGCAAAGGACAAAGAGGTTTGATTGTGTCTCCCCCCAAATCAGGCAAAACAACGTTTTTAAAACACATTTGCCAAGCCATCACAGGGGCCGAACCCGAAATGAAGGTCTATGTTTTGCTCATTGACGAACGCCCTGAAGAAGTCACCGATTTCCGCCGCAGCGTAACCGCTGAAGTCCGTTGGTCCACTTCGGACCAACCCTATGAGAACCACATCGCGGTGGCCAAACAGTTAATGAAGGATGCCATTGAGCATGCCGCCGAAGGCAAACATGTCATGATCCTCATTGACTCACTGACCCGTTTGGCGCGGGTTCATAACAGCGCCGTCCGGGGTCATGGCCGAACTCTCTCAGGCGGCGTCGACGCCCAGGGGCTCATTATCCCGCGAAAAATTTTCGGCACGGCCCGCAACATTGAATTTTCAGGGTCCATTGGTATTTTGGCCACCATTCTCGTACAAACCGGCAGTCGCATGGACGACGTGATCTTTCAGGAATTTAAAGGCACCGGAAACATGGAGCTGGTTTTATCGCGAGAAGTGTCCGACCGCCGTATTTTCCCGGCCCTCAACATCCGCGAGTCGGGCACCCGCAAAGAAGAAAAACTCTTTACCCCTGAAGAACTCAAAGCGAGCCGCACTCTGCGCGCCGCTCTGGCCAGCATGAGCGAAGTGGAATCCGCTCAAGCGCTCACCGAACTTCTCCGAAAGTACCCCACCAACGAAGCCATCGTCGCCTCCCTCCAGTAACTAAGCCGCTTTTTCGTGGGGGTTTATTTCGATTTCCGGCACTTCGAAGAATTCTCTGACGGTATGAATCAGAATGGGTCTTTTATGACCGCGCAAATGGGCGAGCGTTAGGGTTTTCACCCGTACATGGTTTTCGACTTTTTCATAGACATTGTCGCTGATTAAAATTTTGGTTCCGAATTTCTTGTTTAATTCTTCAATACGCGCCGCCACATTGACCGCGTCCCCCACCACTGTGTAATCCATGCGGCGCTCAGACCCGATATGCCCTGCGATCACCTCGCCCGTGTGGATTCCCACCCCGATCTGAATGGGAATTTTGCGCTGCTCGGTTCGACGTTTGTTGAGGAGTTCCCCATTCTGTACCAATCGCCAGGCTGTTCTCACGGCCCGGAGCGCGTCATCGACATGAAGGACCGGCGCGCCGAAGACGACACACACCCCATCTCCATGAAATTTATCAATGGTTCCTTCCTGTTCCATGATGATTTCCACGGTTTCCTTCCAGTATTCATTGAGAAATTCTTGAAGTTCATCGGCAGATAACTGTTCGCACAGCGTGGTGTAATTTCGAATATCACAAAAGAGGATGGTGGCTTGCCGTTGACGCCCCCCCACGGTGGGACTTTCTTTGATCAATATCTCGGCAATTTTGGGGTCCATGATCCGTCCCAATGAATGACGCATCCGGTCCCGTTCTTGGAGACCTTCAACCATTTGATTAAAAGAACGTGCCAAGTCCGCCCACTCCTTGGATTTGGGGATGGGCAATTCAACATCCAGATGACCTTGGCTGACTCGTCTAATCGCTTCGGTAAGACGAGGTAAAAATTCACCCCC
Source organism: Elusimicrobiota bacterium (assembly GCA_022072025.1). Taxonomy (NCBI): domain Bacteria; kingdom Pseudomonadati; phylum Elusimicrobiota; species Elusimicrobiota bacterium. Next base: position 61,248 of record JAJVIP010000020.1, on the reverse strand, counting down.
CACCAAAGCAAAACGCAGGGCCCTGAATTGCCCCAAAAACCATTTCAACATAGACGACTCATCAACGTGTCATAAATCACATGAGAAGGGTACGTTGGGAAGAGGGAGGGGCGCAAGGGTATTAATAAGGAGGAAGAAGCAATTTGCGTTATAATCTCAACGTGAAAAAGATCCTCATTCGAGCCCCCCAATGGTTGGGCGATGCGGTGGTCAGCACCGTTTTTATCCATCGATTAAAACAACGTGAAGCAGAGGCCCGCCTCTCCGTTTTATGTGTTCCCTCTCTTGTAACCCTGTTCGAAACCCATCCAGATGTCGAATCGGTCATTCCCCTGCCCTACCCGAACGGGGGAGTGATGGCCGTTGGAAAAATTCTCAAATCGCATGGGTTTGATGAGGTTTATATTTTGCCTCGCTCATTTCGGTCCGCGCTGGAAGTTTTTTTGGCGGGAATTCCCCAACGCATCGGCTTCTCAGGTGATTTTCGAAACCTGATGCTAACAACCCGGTTCCCCTACCAAGAGAACCGGCTCTACGCTCACCGATATTTGACTTTGATTCACGAAGAGACCCTGTCACTTCAATCACTGACACCCTATTTCCCCGTCCAAACAACCTCCAATAAAAAATTGCAAACCTTGTCCAAACCCATTCTTGGAATGGCTCCTCTTTCCATTGCCCCAGCTCGAACATGGATGGCCGAACGATTTTCGGAAATAGCGCGCCAGTGGCTGTCTCAAAAGGGGGGAACGGTCATCCTCTTTGGAAGCGCCAAAGAACAGGCCGCTATCGACACGATTCAAACGTCTGTCGCAGGAAACGTGATCAACACTGCCGGAGAACTGTCTCTACCCGAACTTGGGGGAGTGCTTAAACAATGTGACCAATTCTTGACCAACGACTCAGGACTCATGCATGTGGCGTCTGCGTTGAACGTTCCGCAAGTTATTCTTTTTGGAGCCAGCAATCCGCAAAACGCACTTCCTCCCTGGGGAGAAAACCAATCCATCCAACACAAAGAAATTTCATGCGTACCCTGTTTAAGAAATCATTGCGTTCGGCTGGGCAACGATCATCTCGCGTGCCTCAAGGCCATTTCTGCTGATGAAGTCCTGCAACGGTTGCGAATTGACAGAAACCCCTAGATGTTTCACAGTCAACCCATGAACTTAAAAATTGCCGCCGGTGGAATTCTTCTCCTGATGGGATTCGCTGGATGTGTTTCCACTCCACGCGTTCCCCCCCCTGTTGTGACTCCGTTGCCGCCCGCGCCTCCCTCCCCCCAATTTGAAAAAACGTTTGGCACCCTTACGGTGGGACAGCAGGCCACGCTGATCCTTCAATATAAGTCCATGACTCTACTGATTGATCCCCACCTGTCCGCCGCTGAATGTGCGGCTATTTTCCCACAAACCGACTACGTTCTTTTGACCGATGCGCAAGACACCCATTTTTCCCATGAAGCGAAAAACACGGCGAGAAAAAATTTAAAAATCATCGTTTCGCCGGCTGAATCAGCCAAAATAAAAGCCGCCGGTTTTAAGGAAGTGAAATCTCTGACCCCAGGGCAAAGGCTGATATTAAAAAAAGAAAATGACTTCCTCTTTGTAACAGCGGCCGCTCACATCAATCCTGACTCAAATTCAGAGGTCATCAGTTATATGTTGGAGTTCGACAATGGACGGAATCTGTTCATCAGCGGAGAGGTCACTCATCCCGATGGGTTGAGAGAATTTCTTTATAACCTGCGGGATGAAGGCAAAGTAATTTATGCTGGATTTTTCTATCACCAGCGAAATCTCGAAGCCAACCTGCTCGCGCAAATAATCGGACTTATTCAACCCAACCATGCGATCATCTTGCAATCCTCCCTCCCTGGGTTCAACAAATCTCAACTTCAGAAAAATCTAGCCGATGAGTTATTTGATAAACCGCTGATTATTGCTCAACAGGGAGAAGAAATTCCGTTTTAAACTTAAGGGGTTCTTTATGATGAAAAACTGTCTGCGTACACTCTCCACCTTTATCGCCATTGTCTTGTTGTTTGGATGTGGAGGATCCAGCGCTATTCAGCCCACAGAAGCGGCCGCCAATTTAACAGGCGTTGTTCAAACTCTCATCGATCTATTGAACAAACAAGACACAACCAAAATCACCGCTGATGATTATGAATCCACTTCGCTTGGCCAAATCATTACTTTTGGAACACCGATGGGATACCGGCTCAAACTCCGTTATCTGGACTTTGGGATGGCCTTGGTGGATGCTCTTAAAACGGCTCGAGATCCAGAGCTTAGGAGACGTATGATTGAAATGGTGCAGTGGACGCGGGACCCCAAAGTCCGAGCCGAAGCCATTATCACCCTCTCCGCCCTGCTCGATCCCACGCACAAAAAATATTTTAAAGAAGCCATTCTCGACAGCAACGTGGGTATCCGGTTTGCCGCCGTTGAAGCACTTCAAATGTGGGGCCAACCGGAAGCCATTCCTCTTCTCACCATGGCCAGGGACCGCGACTTCTCTCCGCTCATGCAGATATATTCCGCTCAAGCTCTCTTATCCTTGGGAGACACCGCTGGACTGGCGATCCTGTGGAAACACATGGACCATGAAAGCTGGGTGGTGCGCGCCATGGCAGCCCGCTATTTGGGCGATTATGCAGATGCGGACGCGTACGTCAAAATGAATTCTTATTTAACACGTGAAACAAAAAACGACTTCGTCATTGCTGAACTTTGTATCGCTTCATTGAAACTCATTTCAAAAAAAGGGGAAAAGGTTTCTTACTCACCGGCCAGCCCGGGCTGGAAAAAAAATTCTGAAGTGACCTATACCATCGGGAAAGACAATGTGATCGAGCTGGAACCCTTGATCATTGTGCCGCCTCAATTGCGTATTCCACCTTCTCTACAAGTGGCCGCTCAAATTAACACGAAACTGCTGAGACTCATCACAGAACGATTGAAAGAACCATTGGACCCGCTTCAGGCGCAAGACCCGGTTCTCCAAGATTTAAACGCCATGGTGACACCCACCGGTTTCGCTCTTAAAACACGCTATTCAGAGCTCAGTTATCTGGTGATCGAAGCGCTCGCCGGGACCAACGATTCGATTCTTCGATTGACTCTCCAACGTTTGGCGGCCGACGATTCCAACCCGCTCATTCGAGCCAGCGCGCTTATCGCACTCGCTTACAGCAGAAATGTAGATGACCTTTATTTAATTGAAGAAGCTCTGGCGGACAAAAATGCCACCGCGCGCATGGGGGCCCTAGAAGCTCTGGAGGTTGGACGATTCCGCCAAGCCACACCCCGTCTGTTTGCAACAGCTGCCAATGATCCATCGCCCGCCCTGCGTGTGTACGCGCTCAACATCCTGTGCAAGTTTGATAATCCATCTGGACGACAATCACTTCTCAACAGCATCAGTGATCCGGATTGGCCGTCACGGGCCATGGCGTTCTGGACGCTGGGAAAATACGGCGCACCGGAAGATTACACGGTGGTTCTTTCTCGACTTCCAACAGAAACAAATCCGTTTGTTCAAGCTGAAATTGTACTGGCCGCCCTTCGCCTTGCGCCTCTTGAATAAAAGCTTCGCCTTCTTTGTCCTGGCCGCAATAACACCTCTGTTCGTGGAGGCGACTCTTCCAGAACGTCCCCGGAGCTACGTTACCGACCAAGCCAATATCATCGATGTCAATAAACGAACTCAACTCGAATCGCTTCTGAACCGTTTTGAAACACTCAGTTCTGTACAAATCGCGGTGGTCACGGTCTATTCTCTGGACGGATCCGATATCAATGAATATGCCAATCGGCTCTTCAAACAATGGGGCATCGGACATAAAGGAAAAGACAATGGCGTGTTGTTTCTCATCGCCCCCAACGAAAGAAAAACCCGTATTGAGGTGGGCTATGGACTTGAGGCAATTCTCCCAGACGGTCTTACCGGAAGAATTTTGGACGAACAGGTCCTTCCCCATTTCCGAGCCGGAGACAGCAGCGCCGGCATTCTTTCGGGAACACAAGAAATTTGTCGTGTCATCGCGTCCAAATCCAATCTCGATATCTCACAAATTGGTGAATTGCAAACCAAATCCACCGAAAATTCTGCCACCTCTTTTATAGATGGAGATCTACTGTATTTCATCTTGTTTGTTATTGTTGTCCTCATCATGACCCAATCCAGAAGGGGCAGACGGGGCCCTGGTGGTTTCGGTGGATACGGGGGGGGCGGGTTCGGGGGTTTTGGAGGAGGGGGCGGAGGATTTGGCGGATTTGGAGGAGGCTTCTCCGGCGGCGGCGGAGCCTCCCGCGGTTGGTAAAAACTCGAAAATTGAAAATCGGAGAAGACCTATGAAATGGAATCGTGGAATCTTGTTTTTATACGAAGAAATGTTTGAATTACGCTGTCGCCCCGGCCTCGCTTTTAAGTGGAGTGATGGTTGGCAAGTGAATAAGCCGGGGCCCAGTCGTTCCGGCAGAAGGTGTGATGGGATCACCTCACCCTCTGGAGAGGCTGGGTCCCGGCTTATGCTCTTCTCGGCGCACACATCCTTTAAAAAATGGGCCGGGACGACGGCCATACTTGATCCCTTGTTGGGTTGCGGCGGAGCTGCGTTATGATTGCACCAGAACTTTTGACAAAACAATTATCGGAGAGCCTGCGAGATAATTTGGTCTCAGTGGTACTTTTCGGATCCAGCGCCATTGAAGATACAACCAAGAAATTTTCGGATATCAATATTCTCGTGGTTGTTAAAAATGCGGACATGGCCACACTTCGAAGCGTCACCCCTTTTGTTGGACGCTGGTGCAAACAAGGCAACCCCGCGCCGCTCTTTCTTTCGATGTCCACCTGGGAAAAAGGGAAGGACGTGTTCGCAATCGAATTTACCGACATTCAGGCCGCCCATCGGATTTTATTTGGAACAGACCTTTTTACCACCTTTCAAGCGGATCCCGCCGCTTTGCGCCATCAACTCGAGTCCGAACTGAGGTCAAAACAGCTGTTGCTCAAAAAAGGCTACTTGGAATGCGCGGGAAATGACAAAGAGCTCCAACAATTGATCGCGAAATCCTATTCAAGCTTCACGGTTCTCATTAAAACCATCTTACGACTGATGGGCCTGCCCGCTCCGCTCAAAAAAGCCGCGGCCTGGAACACCTTGGCGGACCACTTGTCTGTCGATTTGGAGGTGATTGATTTGATAAGTCAGCTCCGCGACGGGAAAAAGCTGCCTGCTCAATTTAACACGCATGAACTATTTGAAAAATATTTAAATCTCATCGGCCGCGTGGTGGACTACGTGGACAAATTTGAAGTTAAGAAATAATGGAGGAATTATGAAAAAAGGACTCATTGTCGTTTTGGCGCTCTTCGGAGTGTTGGTCGTGGCCGCTTGGAGTTTGTTGGTGGGGCCGAGAAACCGTTTTGTGACGGCAGAAGAACAAATCAAGGCCAGCTGGTCGCAAGTTGAAAATGTGATGCAACGCCGATCGGACCTGATTCCGAATTTGGTGAATACCGTCAAGGGTTATGCCAAACAGGAAAAAGAAATTTTCGTTCAAATTGCTGAAGCCCGCTCGAAATTGGCAGGCGCCCAATCTGTCCCTGACAAAATTTCCGCCAACCAAGGACTCGACAGCGCTTTGTCCCGACTGTTGGTGGTCATTGAACGTTACCCAGATCTCAAATCCAATCAAAACTTTATGGCCTTACAAGACGAACTGGCCGGGACTGAAAACCGCATTGCGGTCGAGCGCATGCGTTATAACGAAGCGCTTCGAAACTACAACGTCATGGTGAGACATTTCCCCAGCAATATCGCGGCACGGGTGTTTGGATTCTCCGCAAAAGAAGAATATTTCGAAGCCACTCCAGCGTCCAAAGAAAACCCTAAAGTTGAATTCTAAAAGAACCGCGCTTGTTTGGTTCCGGAACGATCTCAGACTTTCCGATAACCCGGCTCTAACAGCGGCCATAAAAACGGGGGCATCCATTGTCCCCGTTTTTATTTGGGCCCCTGAGGAGGAAGGAAACTGGCCCCCAGGCGCAGCCTCCCAATGGTGGCTCCATCACTCTCTCAACAAACTAGGCGCAGCCTTACAATCATTGGGATCACGCTTGATTGTCAGACAAGGTCCCAGCCTTCTTTGCCTTCAAAAACTGATTCGTGAAACTCAGGCCAAATCAGTTTTTTGGAACACTCGCTATGAACCTTATGCAATTGCGAGAGACACAAAAATAATTAAAAAACTTCAGGCGGAAGGAATAAAGACAGACAACTTCAACGGGTCTCTTCTCTTTGACCCCTCCCTGGTACGCACAATGGAAGGCCGTCCCTATCAAGTGTTCACACCCTTCTGGAGAAGCTGTATCAGCAGGCCCCCTCCCCGAGCGCCCCTCCCGTTTCCCAAAACTTTATCAGCCCCCAACAAATGGCCCGCCTCCCTCACGTTGGACGATCTCGGCCTGCTTCCAAAAATTCATTGGGACAAGGGATGGATGGAGAGGTGGCAACCCGGAGAAAAGGGCGCGCAAAAAACACTCAAGAAATTCTTACGAATCAACGAGAATTACGCCGTGGCGCGCAACATCCCCAGTCAGCTAGGGACCTCGCGCCTCTCGCCGCATCTACATTTTGGAGAAATCAGCCCCCACCAGATTTGGAACCAAATCAACAAAACCTCAGATTTTTTAAGAGAATTGGGGTGGCGGGAATTTGCGCACCATTTGATGTTTCACTTCCCAGACACGCCCAACAAACCGCTGCGTAAAAAATTTGAAAAGTTTCCTTGGCGGTCAAACAAAGAACTTCTCAAAGCATGGCAATACGGAACCACCGGATTTCCCTTGATTGATGCGGGAATGCGAGAGTTGTGGCAGACCGGATGGATGCACAATCGAGTGCGCATGATTGTGGCCAGTTTTTTGGTGAAGGATTTACGAATTTCTTGGACCGAAGGAGCTCGTTGGTTTTGGGACACGCTTGTCGACGCGGATTTGGCCAACAACACATTGGGCTGGCAATGGAGCGCTGGCTGCGGAGCCGACGCCGCCCCTTACTTTCGAATCTTCAACCCCATGAGCCAAACCAAAAAATTTGATCCCAATCATGCCTACATTCAACAATGGGTCCCTGAATATGGAACTGCCCGTTATCCCAAACCCATCGTGGATCATGCCCAATCCCGCGTTGAAGCCCTGCGCATATTCAGGACGCTTCCTTAATCAAGAGGACGGCATCTTTAATTCTTTCTCTCGCCACATCGCGTAAATCGGTGGATAAATCAAAAGCTCCAAAATAAAACTCGTGACCAACCCCCCAATCATGGGAGCCACCACACGTTTCATCATGTCCGATCCCGCCCCCATGGAGAACATGATGGGAACAAGCCCCATCATGGCGGCGCACACGGTCATCATTTTGGGTCGAATCCGTTTGACGGCGCCGTGAATCACCGCGGATCTCAAATCATCCTGGTTTTTCATGCGGCCTTTCTGAACGGCTTCATCGTAGGAGAGATCTAAAAACAAAAGCATGAAGACGCCTGTCTCGGCATCCAATCCAAGCAAGGCGATAATGCCCACCCACACCGCAATCGATATGTTGTAGTTCAATAAATACAAGAAAATCACCGCCCCTATCGCGGAAAAAGGAACAGCCAGAAGAACCATCGCTGTTTTAAAACCCGACTTGGTGTTCATGTAGATCAACATCCAAATTAAAAAGAGGGTGATGGGTAACACAATGTTCAACCGCTCGCGCACCCGCAACATGTTTTCATACTGACCACTCCAAACCAATGAAGTTCCAGAAGGAATCTGAAGTTGTCTTGCGACGAGCGCCTTGGCCTCATTGACATACCCCCCAATATCTCGACCCACCACATCGATATAGACGTAACTGGCCAACAACCCATTTTCGTTGCGAATCATGGATGGACCGGTTTTGAGCTCAATGTCCGCCAATTCGTTGAGCGGAAGATGGGCCCCCGACATGGTGGGGACCAACACCCTTCTTAATTTCGAGAGGTTGTCTCTAAGTTCACGCGCGTATCGAACGCTCACAGTATAACGTTCTCTCCCTTCAACAGTGGTGGTGACCGTTTCGCCCCCAATCGCCGACATGAGAATCATATTTACGTCATCAATGGAAAGCCCATGACGGGCCAACGCGTCGCGGCGAAGAGTGAAATCAAGGAAATAACCGCCAGCGGCCCGTTCGGCAAACACACTGCGCGTTCCTTTCACATCACGAAGAACTCCTTCGAGTTGTAGACCAATTTTTTCGAGTTGCTCTAAATCAGAGCCCATCACCTTGATCCCCACCGGTGTGCGAATACCAGTGGAAAGCATATCAATGCGATTTTTGATTGGCATTGTCCAAGCATTGGTGACACCGGGAAACCGCAAGGCCTTGTCCATTTCATCGATCAACAAGTCTTTGGTCATTCCTTTTCGCCACATTTCCTTGGGTTTGAGGAGTACGGTTGTTTCCATCATAGAGAAGGGGGCGGGGTCGGTCGCCGTTTCAGCCCGACCCGCCTTACCAAACACCCGTTCAACTTCAGGAAAACTCATGAGAATCTGATCTTGTGCTTGCATAAGCTTTTGGGCCTCTGTCACCGAAATCCCGGGCAAAGTGGTCGGCATATAGAGTAAATTTCCCTCATAAAGTGGGGGCATGAATTCATATCCCCGCACCAAAGTGCCGGGCAAACGAACATTGGCGAAAATAGCGATCAAGTTCCAAACGGCCCACAAACCGAAGAACGCCCCAACACTCACCACTTTTTTTTTGTGTCGCAGAGTCCATAGACAAATGGGTTCATAAATGCGGAACAAAACACGACTGACAGGATGTTTTTCTTCTGGGTAATATTTTCCAACCACCATGGCGTTCACCACTGAAGACAGCCATTTTGGTTTAAATAGATAGGGATCCATTCGAGCAAACATCATTCGGATGGCCGGGTCCAACGTCACCGCCAGGACCGCCGCAATCGCCATGGCCAAATTTTTGGTGTAGGCGAGAGGCTTAAAAAGACGGCCTTCTTGATCCACCAAGGTGAAAACAGGCATAAAGGCCACGGCAATAACCAAAAGTGAAAAGAAAACCGAAGGTCCCACCTCTTGCAATGACTTAAGCCGAACTTCATGAAAATCGCCCGGTCGGCCGGCTTCGTTCCACTCTTCCAAGCGTTTATAGGCATTTTCAACTTCGACAATGGCCCCATCCACCAACACCCCAATCGAAATGGCGATTCCCGCCAAAGACATGATGTTGGTGGTGACCCCCAAAAAATACATCGGGATAAAGGCCAACACCACTGAAACGGGAATGGTGATGATGGGAATGGTCGCGGAAGGAATGTGCCAAAGAAAAAAAAGGATCACCAAACTAACGATAATCATTTCCACAATCAATTCATGTTTTAAAGTTTCTATCGCCTGTTCGATGAGACCCGACCGATCATAGGTGGTCACAATTTCAACTCCGTTGGGCAGAGAAGGCGTGATCTCTTTTATTTTTTCCTTGATCCTACGGATCACATTCAACGCATTTTCTCCGTGACGCATGATCACGATCCCACCCACCGTGTCACCCTCTCCGTCCAAATCAGAGACTCCTCGCCGGATATCGGGCCCCAAAGCCACCTGCGCGATATTTCGGACCAACACGGGTGTGCCGTTCATGGATTTACCCACCACAATATTTTCAATATCTCTGACCGATTTGGCATAGCCACGACCCCGCACCATATATTCGGCTCCAGAAAATTCGACCAGACGGCCTCCCACGTCGTTGTTTCCTTGCCGGACGGCCTCCACCACTTTGGTCAGTGAGATGTTGTAGGAAGCCAAAGCGTTGGGATCCACGTTCACTTGATATTGTTTTTGAAAACCTCCAATCGACGCCACTTCAGAGACACCGGGAACGGCTTGGAGCCAATAACGAAGCGTCCAATCCTGAAAACTCCGCAAACTGGCCAAATCATGTTGCCCGGTTTTATCCACCAACGCATATTGATAGACCCATCCCACTCCCGTCGCATCGGGACCCAATTCAGTTTTGACCCCCTCCGGCAGCTTGGATTGAATTTTGGACAAATATTCCAACACGCGGCTTCGGGCCCAATAGGAATCAGTTCCGTCCTGAAAAATCACGTAGACATATGAAAAACCAAAATCTGAAAAACCACGGATCGTTTTAATTCGGGGGGTTCCGAGAAGGGCGGTTACAATGGGATAGGTGACTTGGTCTTCAATGATGTCAGGGCTTCGGTCCCAACGCGAATAAACAATAACCTGGGTATCAGACAGGTCGGGAATGGCGTCCAAAGGAACATGCTTCATGCAATAAACGGCGGCCAATACCGACACCAAAGTGAGCAACACCACCAAATATTTGTTACGGGCCGAATAGGCGATGATTTTTTCAATCATTTGATGGCTCCTTTGATTTTCGATTCAGAATCAATCAGAAAATTAGCGGAGACCACAACCTTTTCTCCCGGTGTCAAACCCGACAAGACCTCTGTGTAATCTTCCCCCTCGGCCCCGGCCTGTACCTCTCGCGGCTCAAACTCACCCGGTTTTGTTTCGACGTAAGCCAGAGTCCGCTTTCCGGTGCGCAGCAAGGCCGAAGTGGGAACAGCCACACGCAAACCCAAATCTGCCTTGAGGATGGCATTCATAAACAATTCCGGACGCAACAGACCTCCCACATTCATTGTTTCAACCCGGGCGCGCAAAGTTCGGGTGTCTTTGTTGATGACCCGATCAATGGAAAGCACCCGACCTTTCCATTGACGTCCTGGGAACGTGGGAGAAGTTAATTCCACCAATTGGCCCGGCCTCACCCAAGCCACTTCATCGGCGTAAATATCAACGTAAATCCATACTCTTTTATCAGGGGCGGCGGTGAGCAGGAAACCACCATCAAAATCTTGTTGGGCCACTTCCTCTAAAAGTTTTCCAAAAATTCCCATTTGCTCCAATTTCAACTCCGCGGCGCGTTCCATGGAACGAAAATCCATCTCTCCTTTGTTTTTTCTCATTTCCTGATATTCTCGAATGGCATTGTAAAGTTCTGGGTCATACGCCACCTGAGCCGCCGCGCGCAAGTCGCGCATGAGCGGTTGTTTCTTCACTTCCATGGTTTCAACCCCAATCAATTGCCGTTTGGTGTCGCTCATCCGAACCGTCGCCTGTCCGGAAACCGGTAACGCTGCGTCAACCTCTTCCTCATAGACGGGAATAAAATCCATGCCCATCTCATCTTTGGTTGGGACGGCAGAGGTCATTTTTGGATTCATCGGATTTCTGTAATAAAGAATTTTCTTCTCTTTGGGCGACGAAGATTCTGTGGGAAGCTGGGGCGACTCCTCCATGGGAACCAAACGCATGTGACAGATGGGACAATCTCCCGGTTGATCAGCAACATACTCCGGGTGCATGGGGCAGTGAAATTTCTGAACCTGGCGGGTGGCGGATTCACCATCTGAAGATTTCTTGCAGGAAGTACCCATCAGTCCCACACCCAACCCAACAACCAAATATCCGATCAACACCAACAACCTCAAAAACGGGGAATGGAATAGATTTTCCTTATCGGTGAACTTAAAAGCGAGATGTCGGGTTTGTAACGGCATGCTATTTTCCATGGCTTTCCTCCGGTGCTGGGGCAATTAAATCTGTTCCGACCCACTGTTCCAATTCAGCCCAGTGTTCAGCAAAGTGATAAAGCTGGTCTTCATGGGTTTCATGGGTTTTAAGCCATAGACGTGTGGCTTCCATAAACCGCATCACATCTCCCCGGCCTGAAACATAACGATCACGGGCGGTATTTTTGGCAGCCACAGCGGAGGGAAGGATTTTCTTTTCAATATTTTTCGCCAAAATCATATGTGTGATGGTTTCGGTCCGTTCCATCTGTATCATACGGCGAACCATGGCGCCCATTCGCGCTGATTGGGCCTCAGCTTCTAACAGATGTTCACTCCCCGCAATGGCCTTGGCAATCGGACGCCTAAACCAAAGTGGAACGCTCAACGAAACTCCAACCGCTCGGCCCGAAGGCCCAACACCGGATCCGGCCCCCGCCGTTTGATATTCGTACATCAATCCAAAATCCGGAGCAAACTCCAACCGGTTGCGTGAACGCATCGCTTGACTGTGATTGATCTCATGACGGCTCGCCAGGTAAACGGGACTGTGCTGTTGGGCCAATGATTCCAACTCGGCCACATCGTAAGGGATGTCTGACAAATGTTTTGAGGTGGCTGTTCCCCAAATCGTTTCAGAAGAGCGATCCAGCAGCGCGTTGAGTTCTATCTCAATAAGGCGTCGCTCCTGCTTTTTCTCAAAGACCATGTTCTCCATCGTTTCAAGTTCTGCGTGGATCATGAATACATCGGTGGCTGGGATTTTTTCGCCGGCAAGCATGGACTCTGCAGACTTCGACACCAGTCTAAAAGTCCCCGCGGTTTGTTTGGCCAATTCCGCCAAACGATCGGCCCAAGCCAATCGATAAAAAAGTTGTTTTGCTTTTTTTAACACTTCCAGGCGTTTCTCGTGGTAAGCCGCCTCCTTGATCATGGCCTCATGCCGCATCATGCGAGCTTCATTGGAAAGTTTTCCTGGAAAAGGTATTTCCTGTTCAACTGAATAATGCCGGCGCTCCATCGGATCCATTCCTTCTTCGCCAATCGGATCTTTTTCCCGAACATATTTGAGCATGGGATTGGGCCAGATGCTCGCCGTATCCGCCTCTTTATCCGCCACCTTCCAAGAACGATAGGCCGCTTGAATTTCAGGGTTACGTTCAGAAGCTTCAATAAGTAATTGCTCGAGTGAAATGGGATTCTCTGCACTCAATGGTCGCACGATTGAAATGAGGAGCGTTGCTCCAACAATCCCTCGCATCCAAATTCTTTTGATATGTCTAAAAAAAAATAAGCTCATAAAAACTCCACAATTGAATGAGACAACGTTCGAATGGGTTTGTTCGGGATGTGACTTACAGCTGTTTAAGCGTGGGCAGGTGGGGCGCGGGGAGAAGTGGAACTATCGTCTAACGGAGGGGCAGAAAACGAGTGATGCGCAAATTCAAAAACCGACGTTGTTTCCTGGTTCACCAAGAGAGGCTCGACGATTTCGCCGAAAATAAAATGAGAAGAAAATTCAAAACGAGAAGGTAACAGCGCCCAGGGAAAAGCCTCTGAATTTTTTATGACGGGGCAATCGTTTGATTCCTGAGTGGAGCAACAATTTGATTTCGAGTCGGAGGTTGGACAACAACAGGATTTTGTTTCTTGGAGTGCCCCACAAGAAACACTGGGCGCCAAGAATCCAGTTCCTAGAACCAGAACCGCAAATCCCATCAGGAGTCTTCTGAAATTTATCATGGTGGAAGTATAACCCTTCCCAGGCGCGTTATAAATGAGGAATTTCACCCGATTATCCCCCATCCCTCTCCCCTTGCAACGAGGGAGAGGGGCAGAGGCGAGAGTTAAATAGCGCTTCCTCCGCGTTCACCAGTTCGAATACGAATACATTGCTCCAGCGGTGTAACGAATATTTTTCCATCCCCAATTTTCCCATCGCCATGACGAGCTGCTTTGATAATGGCGTTGCAGGCCACTTCAACGAATTCGTCATTGCAGGCAATCTCAAGGCGGATTTTTGGAATCAGGTTCGGGGCGACCACCTGCCCTCGATACAGTTCCTCATCCACTCCCCGACCATGGCCTGACACGCGGCTCACGGTAATTCTCGAAATTTCAGCTGCGATAAGAGCTTCCCGAACCAAATCCAAACGATCGGGTTGAATAATAGCTGTAATAAGTTTCATGACATCTCCTCCGATTAATTCGGGTTGATAAGGCCGTAGCCATGTTCACCATGCAAACTGTGATCCATGCCAGCCATTTCATCTTCCGCATCCAAACGAAACCCCACTGTTTTTTCAACCAACACAACCAACAGGAGGGTGGTAACAACCGAATAGAGAACAGTAATTCCCACCGCATTCGCCTGAACCCACAGTTGTTGAAGAACCGTCCATGACCCGCCCGCTTTTTCAGCTGCATCGGCCATCCAACTGGGGCGAATGAAAAAAGTCAACATAAGCGCACCCACAATACCAGCGGTTCCATGGATACCAAACACGTCCAAACTGTCGTCATATCCCAACTTAGACTTGAGCATGATGGCGCCATAGCAGATGAGAGAGGCGATAAATCCCAAAACAATGGCTCCGAAAGGTTGTACCACACCGGCGGCTGGTGTAATGACCACAAGACCGGCCAAAATACCCGAACATATTCCAAGGCTTGTGGCTTTACGATGGAGCATGGCTTCAATCAACATCCAAGCCAAGGCTCCAGAAGCGGCGGCCACCTGAGTCACGGTCAGGGCCCGCGCTGTATCCAAGCTGCTTGATACGGAACTGCCGGCGTTAAATCCAAACCAACCCACCCACAAGAGACCCGCTCCCATGAGTGTCATCACCAAATTATTGGGGTTCATGGCCGTTTGGGGATATCCCCGCCGTTTTCCCAAGTAGAGCGCAATCACCAACGCGCTGATACCGGCTGAAATATGAACCACGGTTCCACCGGCAAAATCAATGGCCCCTTTGGCGCCCATGTTGAACAGAAATCCATCCGAGGCCCACACCCAATGGCAAAGCGGATTGTAAACAACCAAACTCCAGAGTGCGATAAAAACGCAATAGCCACGGAACCGAACCCGTTCGGCAAAAGCACCCGCAATCAAAGCCGGAGTAATGATGGCGAACTTTCCTTGGAACATGGCAAACACATATTCGGGAATTCCCACCGACATAATGGCGTCATCAAGTCCCTTGAGAAGAACCAAATCGGGATTCCAGCCGATCAAGCCCCCCAACACATTGGGACCAAAACTCATGGCATATCCGCAAACGACCCACAACACACCAATAATGCCCATGGCAACAAAACTGTGCATCATCGTTCCAATGACATTTTTGGTTCGAACCAGACCGCCATAAAACATGGCAAGCCCCGGCACCATCAACAACACCAAGGCCGTAGAGGTCAGCATCCAGGCTTCAGCGCCTGAATCAATCGGCGTGGTTCCTTCAGCCCTTAAAAGAACAGGACATAGAAGCAACGCCCACAACAGAGTATTTCTTCGTTTCATGTTTTCCCCCGAAAACAAAAAACGCCCTCGAACCTCTTCAAGAAGAAGGATTCGGAGAGCGTCATTGCTCTAATTAATTATGAAAACTCACTGCATCTTTGCAGCGAGCGCGCTTCTTAACAAATGAAACGCAAGTTTGACAACTATTTAGAATCGAAACGTTTTCTTAAGGTGTGATCAAGAATCTTTTTCCGTAGACGAATATTCTTGGGCGTGACCTCAACCAATTCATCGGTTTCTATGAACTCAATGGCCTGCTCAAGCGTGAGTTGCCGATGAGGAGTCAGAATGGCCGCATCATCCGACCCCGAAGCGCGCATGTTGGTGAGGGCTTTCTTTTTGCAAGGATTGACGGTGAGGGTGGTGTCTCGAGAACTTTCACCCACAATCATGCCCCCATAAACCGGCGTGGCGGGCCCAACGAATAGCATGCCGCGTTCTTGAGTGCTTTCCAAGGCATACGCCGTGGTGGTTCCTGCTTCTTGAGCAATCAGAACTCCTTTGGAGCGGAGACGTTCGCCTTTGGTCCTGGGGATATATCCGTGAAAACTATGATGCATAAGACCATTACCTCGAGTGAATGTTAAGAACTCTGATTTAAACCCAATCAGCGCCCGAGCTGAAATAACATATTCCAAACGCAACCGATTTCCCTCAAGGTTCATGTTTTTAAGTTCCGCTCCGCGGGCACCCAGACTTTCTAGAGTTGCGCCTCGATAAGTATCCTCAATATCCAACACCAAATACTCAGCCGGCTCCATTTTCTTACCATCGATCTCTTTATCGATTACTTCAGGTTTTGACACGGCCAATTCAAAACCTTCACGACGCATAGTCTCAATCAAAATCGAAAGATGAAGTTCTCCGCGACCTGACACCCGAAAACTACTCGAATTGGGAATTTCTTCCACACGAAGTCCTACGTTGATTTCTTGCTCATGCAACAACCGATCCCGCAAATGTCGAGTGGTCAAGAATTCACCGTCTTGTCCGGCAAAGGGACTGTCGTTCACCATAAATTCCATGACCAAGGTCGGTTCATCGATGTTCATGGGTTGGAGAGCGACGGGGTTATCGGCTGAAGCGATGGTATCTCCCACATTGGCTTCTTCCACACCCGCCACCGCCACAATATCTCCTGCTTCAGCTGATTCCATTTCTTTTTGTGTCATGCCGAAATAGCGAAGGATTTTGGTGATGCGATATTTCACCTGTTGGCCGTTGCGCCGAATAAGTGTGACCGGCATGTTCTTCTGAATGCGCCCTGAAAAAATTCGACCGCTGGCAATACGTCCCACAAAATTATCATGACCCAAAATGGTCACCAACATTTGCAACGGCTTGTTTTGATCGGCAGTGGGGCCTGGAACATGCTTTATAATGGTTTCAAAAAGCGGTTTTAAGTCTGTTGTTTTATGTTCCGCGTCAAATGACGCCCACCCATCACGTCCAGACGCATAAACAATCGGGAAATCGAGCTGCGGATCGGTGGCGCCCAAGTCGACAAACAAAGCGAAAGTTTTATCCAACGCTTCGTGGGGTTTGGCGCCAGGCCGGTCCACCTTATTGATCACAACAATGGGGTTTAAACCCAACTCCAATGCTTTTTTTAGAACAAACCGAGTTTGGGGCATCGGACCATCATAGGCATCCACCAGCAACAAAACACCATCCACCATGGTCAACGTCCGTTCCACTTCACTTCCGAAATCGGCGTGACCCGGGGTATCAACAATGTTGATGGTGTTGCTTAAATAAGGAACAGAAGTATTTTTGGCAAGGATGGTAATGCCCCGTTCGCGCTCAAGGTCATTGGAGTCCATAACACATTCTTGAACTTCATCCGCCTTGGCCTTGAATTCGCCGGTCTGTTTGAGCATCGCGTCCACCAATGTGGTTTTTCCATGGTCAACGTGAGCGATAATGGCAATATTTCGTACATCGGGTCGTCGAGATTCTGTCATAAGTTCCTTTGCGTGTTTTAGGAGTGCGTTACGTCGATTGCTTCAGGCGGGCCCGGAGCCAAATAATCAAACCGAAGGCTCCCACAACGATGAGGGCTGAAATAATGGATTCGATACTATTGAAATTGTTCGCCAGACCTTCATAGGAACCGCGGGTAAGATATCCGAGATACCCCAAGATGAGGCAACGTGGAATGGAGCCAATAAAAGTCCAAAATGTAAACTGCCAGATGGGAATCCTTAAAACCCCAGCAGCTCCTGAAATAAGGGAAAGCGGCATAACGGGAAGAGCCCGCAATAGAAAAATCATGAACCCCACCCGTCCTTCAATCTGTTTTTCCATGCCCACCACATTGTCCCAACCAAATCCCAGAAATTTTGAATAACGATCGATAACGGGTTTTCCTCCCCAAAAAGCGATTCCAAAAGCAAAAAAGGCTCCTATAGTGGAAGCAAAAGCCCCGGGAAGAACAATTTTTAAAAGGATGGGGAAAAAAGCCTCTCCCATTGAAAGCCCGGACTCTATCAACACCGCTCCAGCTCCCATAATAATAAGAGGAGAAGGAATGGGAACAATAACGGATTCAATAATAACACCAATAAAAACGGTGGTGGGCCCATGGGTTTGCATGAGGTTCATAATCCAAGATGTAATTTGGCCAATCATGGACGGTGTTTATCAGAAAAATGAGGGGAACGCGAGTCTGGGGTGAGAATGTCCTCAGGGGAACAACAAATGTTTTTTCCAGGCGCCCCCTTGGCTTTCGTAGAGGGTTCGGTAATGCAGCCGGAACGCTTCTCCTTTCCAAAATTCAATGCGATTGGGTTTAACACGGAAACCGGACCACCAGGGAGGCCGAGGAACTTCATGGTGGGTGTACTTTTTATTGAATTCTTCCACCCGATCTTCCAACGTTTTTCGATGGTCGAGCACCCGCGATTGCAAAGAGGCCCAGGCACCAATTTGGCTTTCGCGGGGACGGGTTTTCCAATAGACGTCCGCTTCTTCAGGGGTCACGGCTGTGACCGTACCTTCAATATGAACCTGTTCCATCAAAGATTTCCAGTAAAAAGTCAGTGAGACGCGTGGGTTGGCCATAAGATGTTGGGCTTTTCGACTCTCGTGATTGGTGTAGAACACAAACCCATGACTATCAAATCCTTTGAGAAGTAAAGTTCTCGACGATGGCCGGCCATCCGCGCTGGCCGTGGCTACAACCATGGCATTGGGATCGGAAGCTTCGCTTAATTTGGCCCGTTCGAATACTTCTGCGAATTTCTGTAGAGCTTCTTGATATAAATCCATAGGCCAGATTCTACTTCATCCACCAGGTCAAAGTGTTGCATTGCTGTTCACAGATATGCATCAGTACAACATTTCCTCAAAAATATTTCGTGAATTTCTAATCCAAGGCCCCCCTCCAGGGCCGATCCAGGAGTCCATTAATCGTTATCTTCCTGGTTTTGATTTCCGCCCGGTTAGAACCATAGACGAATTCAATGTAGCCTCACAGCTCATTTACCAGGAATTCTTAAGCCAACAATTCATATTGCCGCACCACAACCATCGCAAGATATTGCTCCATCAGATTTTGCCTTCTACCGTAACGTTTGTAGCCCACCACAGTCAAACCAATAAAATTATGGCGACTGTCACTGTGATCGAAGATTCTCCCTTGGGTCTACCCATGGATGCAAAACATTATGAGCAGCTCATTTCACTTCGTTTGGGAGGGCGCCATCTGGTGGAATTTAATCTCTTGGCCATGAATCATACGGTCGAGGCCGATAATGTCTTATATATGACCCGACAAGCACGGTTGCTGGTTATTTACCACCTGTTAAGATCTGTACTTGATTATCTGAGAATGCACACCGAAGTAAACACATTGGTGGTTAGTTATAAATCCAAACACGACCCGATCTACAAACTTCTGGCCATGGACAAATTTGAAAAAGCTCAAATGGTTTTTAAACTTACCGACAATTGGGCCTTGATTCATGCGGGGCGATTTGAAGAATGGATCGGACAGAAAATAAATCATCCCGCCATTCGCCTCTTCTTTGGAGATCTCCCCATTGAATCACCCTATCACAAACGGTTGTTCTTTTCTGAAAGCGAAATCAAAACTCTCTTTGTGGATCATTCCAACTTGTTGTTGTCCTTAACTGAACAACAAATGGTGGCAATTCAACGTTATTATCCGCTTTATAATCTCAGAGACCTGGCCCAATCAAAAGATGTCTTGGACCATCTAACTGAAGCCATCGACCATCACTTCCGCACAAAAACAAAAACCACCTGAACTCATTGAAGGACCTGGGAGCCGAACCCTATCTTTGTTACGGATTTTATAGAAGTTAGGAACCGTGAAACCCAAATACCTTCACATGATCCGTCAAATCAAATCGTCAGGCCCCAAGGAGTGGACTGTTTACATTCTGCGTTGCCAAGACGGCACTCTTTACACGGGCATCGCCAAAAATGCGGAAATTCGTTTTAAACAACATCAAATGGGAAAAGGCGCCGCCTATACCCGCATCCATCCTCCCCAAAAAATAGTTTTTCAAGAAAAGGGTCTGACACGCTCAGAGGCATTGGTCCGCGAAGCAGCCCTTAAACGCCTGCCGAAATCGAAGAAAGAAACGCTCACACGAAATGTTCCGCGCCCTTAAATCACGTAACTTCCGAATTTATTTTATCGGACAGGGAGTTTCTCTTATAGGCACCTGGATGCAGCAAATCGCCATGAGTTGGTTGGTTTATCGGTTGACCCATTCCGCATTTTTGTTGGGGCTCGTGAGTTTTACAAATCAAATTCCAACGTTGTTTTTTAGTCCCTTTGCGGGGGTGTTGGCGGACAAATTGAACCGAAGGCGAGTGGTTTTGGTAACACAAACGCTTCTCATGTTACAAGCGGGAACCCTTTTTTATCTGACCTACACCAACACCGTGAAGGTTTGGAATATTGTCCTTCTGGGTCTGTTTTTCGGTTTCATCAATGCCATTGATATCCCAACAAGGCAATCCTTTGTGATTGAACTTATCCCTTCCAAGGAAGAGTTGGGAAATGCCATTGCTCTTAATGCGGCGGTGGTGAATCTCACCCGGCTCATTGGCCCGGCCATCGGAGGGCTCATGGTGGTAGCGGTTGGAGAAGCTTGGTGTTTTTTATTCAATGCGGCGAGCTTTATGGCGGTTTTGATCGCGCTTTTGTTTCTCAGAACTGCGGCGGTTTCAAAACCTTTGGTCCGAAGTGAATTGCTGAAAAATTTGAAGGAGGGTTTCGACTATGCCTTCAAGTCGAAAGAAATCGCTCCAGTTCTTTTCCTTTTGGGAATCATTGCCTTGGCGGGAACGCCCTATTCGGTGTTAATGCCTCTTTTTGCCAGCGATACTTTTCACGGAAACGCCGACACCTTGGGATTTTTATCGGCCGCTTCAGGATTCGGAGCACTGGCAGGGTCCATCTATTTGACACTTCGCAAAAGACCCAATGGCTCAAAGCGACTGATTGCCTTTCACGCTGCGCTTTTTGGATTATCTTTGATTCTATTTTCGTTCACCAAAACATTAGAATCCGCTTTTCTTCTTCTTTTTATCGGCGGGTTCGGTATTATGGTGATGATGGGGGCCGCAAACACGTTTCTTCAAATCGTCTCTGAAGACGACAAACGAGGCCGCGTGATGAGTTTTTATGTGATGATGTTTATGGGGGTCAACCCCATGGGAGGTTTTTTAGCCGGAGTGGTCGCGTCTCATGTGGCAGCGCCCGCCACGGTTCGGTTGGGTGGAATCATATGTTTGCTTGGCGCTCTTATTTTTGGAAGGAGATTCTTAGTGCAGATTCTCCGCAACTGAAGAGTTTGTCATTCTGAACGCAGTGAAGAATCTCTATAGAATTATTAAATATCCCGTAGAGATCCCTCGGTCGCCACGGCGACCTCGGGATGACATTTATTTTGATTTTCTATAACAAAAAAAATTGCGAAGTCGTCATATAAAGGAGACATAACATGGAAGAAAAAAACATTGAATGCAAAGTCGTTAAAGTTTTGATGTCAACGGAAGCGGGAGGCTTCGGCAGCAATCAACTCCGCATTGTCCGTTGGATCGTGGGAGGAAAAGACACCGGAGCGCTCCTAGAGAAACGAAATCTTTATACCACCAAAGACGGCGCGGAACGTATGGGAAAAGCGAAAGGGTTCAACAAGACGGACGTCGCCTTCATTGTGGAGAATTGGAAAGAAATTCAGACGTTGCTTTAAAACGTCTTAATTTTTTAGAGCTGCGATCGCCGCCTGGTAATTGGGTTCTTGCGCGATCTCGGGAACTTGTTCGGTGTATTTCACCTGGCCCTGAGCATCAACCACGACCACCGCGCGAGAGAACAGGCCCGCCAATGCACCTTCAGCAATACGCACGCCATAACCTTCGCCAAAACTGTTGGAGCGAAGTTCAGAAGCCGGGACCACATTTTTAAGACCTTCGGCGCCACAAAAACGGCCCAAAGCGAAGGGCAGATCCTTCGAGACACATAACACAACCGTGTTGGGCAATTTGCTGACTTCTTCATTGAATTTGCGCGTTGACGCCTGACAAACCGGCGTATCAATACTGGGAAAAATATTTAACACCACATTTTTTCCAGCAAGATCTTTAAGTGAAACATCAGACAAATCTGTTTTGGTGAGCTTAAAATCCGGCGCTTTGGCGCCAACTTTGGGCAAGTTGCCATTGGTGTTGATTGGGTTTCCTTTGAATGTGATACGGGCCATAACATCCTCCTGTTATTTTTATCGACGCGGAATTTACCTTTTTTGACTTACTTCTTGAACAATCCTTTCAACAATTTATCGACTCCCTGTTTAATGTCATCACCGTATTTTTCTTGGATGACTTCCATCCCTTTCTTCTGGATATCCCCTGTATCGACCTTGACTTGGGGTTCCATTAAAGTTCCTGTGATTTTCATTTTGAGGGTGGCCCGGCCTTGGTCATCCTTGAGGAGGTCGCCGACTGTGCCCCCAATCAAACCTGCGGCCACTTTGACCACTGAATCCAAATTTAGAGGTTGATTCCCCACCAGCCCAATCGTTCCGTTCATGTCCGCAGTGAGATCATTGGCGTCCAAATCAAACTTTTTCACGTTCATCACGCCCGATTTGAAAGTGTAATCTCCGCGCATTTCTTTGTAAGCCACTTGATTGAAGCTGGGCAGTTTGATGGCCGCGGCCACTTTGTCAAACCTCTGTAGCAATGTAACGGGCATAAACAAGATCCGAGCCATCTTGGAATCCGCCGTTAACTTTTGAATGTTTTGAAAATCTCCCTTTCCCAGTTTCATATGGGCCGATCCAGCCATTTTGGCCATATCGCGAACATCGGTGAGATTCCATTTCAAATCCAAGTTCGACCCTGTAAAGTATTCATGCGTGATTTTATCCGCGGCCAATTTTCCTGAGGCATCGTCCATCGTATAGTCAATGGTTGAGGTGATATTGTTCACTTTGACTCCACTGGTGGACAAGAATACATCCCTGAGTTGGGCCGTTCCTTTCACGTCGGGTCCTGTGGAGGCGCTCGTTACTTTCATTTGGGTCGAAGATTTACCCGTCAAAGCGTAACCCTGCAAGGCCGTCACCAAGGGAACAAAATCTTCCAATGGAAAAATGTTCGTTTTCAAATCGAACACATATTTCGATTTCTCTCCCACGGATTTATAGGTTCCACTTCCAGTCATCTGCATCGAGGCCAAATTAAAAGAGATGGCCTGCATATTCAAAGCCAAAGGCAAACCATATTTTCCTTGTATGCCCACCGACAGGGGGAGACCCGCTTGCTTTTTAAAGTCGGTGCTGTAGGCCACATCCATATTTTTCCCTTCCATGTGGACATCCATCTCGCCCGTTTCCATCGTTCCGTTGAGTTTGAGCGACAGCTGGGTTTTCCCGTTCAATTTCACTTCTTTGGGAAGCGAATCAGGGGGAACGAACGCCAATAGCGTTTGAACGGGGCATTCGTTGGTCTGAAGTTTTAAAACCATCTTCCGTTTGGGATCCAATGGACTGTTGATGGTCCCTTGACCTTCCAAGTTCAACAACCCCATCATCAATTTAAAGGTGGTATCAACGGACGTCATGGACCCTTTCACAGTAAACGTCCCGGAAAGGGGATCTTTCAAATGAACAGAAGAGGGAAGCGCCCCCAACGCCTCGAGCAGCGATGAATCCAGCGGCTCAAGGAAGACTTGGATGTCAAACAAGGGATTCTTCCCCATGGCTTCCGTGACTTCTCCTGTGACATTCAAAGAAGACGTCCCGCTTTTTAAATGGAGTTCCTTAATTTTCGCGGATTGTTTGAGCGCCCAAACGGTCCCCTCGAAATCCACGACCAAATCGATCCCGCGAAATTTCACTTTGAAATCAGTCCGAGCCTCCACAGGGGCCACCAAACTCACGTTGCGGACATGGAGATTGAGCTCATTGATATCAATCGAGGAGGCGGCTGGAGATTGATCGACAAAAGACAATCGACCCGATTCGATTGAAACCTTGGACACCAAGAAGGCCAGGGGAGAAGGCGATTTTTCTTCGGCAGCGCTCCCCTCCGCTGAAGTCGGAGGTGGCGAGGTGAGATTTGAAAAATTATAGGTCTTCCCATCCGCGTGACGAATGATGTTCACCTGAGGATGAATCAAACTCAATTCATCAATGAAGATCTTTTTTCGGAGCAAGGGAAGAAGTTGGGGAACCAATTGGAAACGTTGACTGGCGATAAATGTGCCATTGGAAAAATCAGGATATTCCGAAAGCGAAAAATCAGTGATGGTGAGCCCCGAAAACAAACCCACCGATATCTCTCCCAACTTGACCTGACGTTGGAGTTTTTCGGCAACTTGCTTTTCGACAATTCCCTTCACTCGCTCCGACGTGAAATACAACCGGACCGCCAAAGCCAAACCCGCCAAAAGAACGGCCAGAGCAAGCGCTACGAATCCTGCGATCTTGATGATTTTCTTCATTTATTTCGTGGCAATATGGAAAAGCCAAGATTCTCCATATATGACGAGCGTCATCAAAATAAAAATTTCCAAAATCACTGGGGTCATTGCTCTCATCCATTGATAAGGAGTGAAGCGGTTGTTCACTTCCTTTTGAATAAAAGAATAGGCCACCACCGATTGAGCCGAACCAATGTGGGTCCAACATCCTCCCACTGCATAACCGGCTATTTGAGACATGGCAAAGAGATGGATGACACTCACCTCAAGCCCCTGAATGGCACGTCCGGCAAAATCGGCCACCACATTGTTGTCTAACATAGCGGAAAGAAATGTGCATCCTGTGAATTGCAAATAGGCCATGTGCGCCGGCCCAATTTTGTCGAGACCTGCGTGAAGCAACTCGCTTAATAAACCAAAGAAACCAGTTTTTTGAAGGAGTGTGATGGACAAAAACAAAGGAAATAAAAACAGATATTCTGAATATTCATGCCGCGCTTCTTTTAGGGCCAGCTTTTTTACTTTGGGGACCGAATAAATTCCCGAAAAAGCCACCACAAATCCCGCGAATGAGGCATAGAAAAGCGGGATGTCATGATTGATGGCGTGGGCGATCAAAAGCCCTATGAAGGGAATGAAGGAAAGACCTCCAATAATTTGGGCGCGAATTCGTTGGGTGCGAACATGATCCAAAGCCAGCGCAATTTTATGATCGGCCGCTTCTGAATGGCCCGCATAATGTTTGTCCAGAACTTCTGATAAATTTTCGGATACGAATTTCCCCATCATTGCTCTTCGAATTGCGGGCGCTACATCTTCTTTGACTAAAGCATGCCCCAACGGTTCTCCGTGGTGCAGACGGTTTATCACAGGTTCAAAATGATCTCCCAATTGTTCTTGATGCTCTTCCACGAATTCAATGGGCGTCAGCACTTCTCCATGGCGAGATGCTTGTAAGAAACGAATATCGGCGGTATTTCGGTCCAACACGTCGAGAGTTTTGGTGTTAATATGCGAACCCTTGAGCCTTTTTCGAATATTCCAATAAACAATGAAATAACTTCCCACGGCTACGGGAGCACAGAAACGAAGGAAAAACGCATTATCGAGGTGTGGGTGCAAATTCGATTTCATGATCAAGTTGGGCGGTTCGCCGTAGGCCAACCACATACCGCACACAGTTGTGACCACCGTGGAAACAATAACCGCATAAACCACCGCGTCATCTTTCGCCTTGGCGAGGAAAAGAATGATGACCAATATCCGAATCATCAGCCCGATCATGGACACCCCATCCAAAATACCGGACAAAACGGCCACAAGCGCCGCTAAAATGGCGATCGTGGGAACCACGGCGCCTTTTGTTTTTTCCAACACAGAAAAAGAGGCTGTTTCAAGCATCCGGGTTTGCGCGATAACACCGACAAAGAATGTGAGCCCAAGAATAAAGAGCATGGTATCGGCATGAAAAATTGCGTCCAATCCATGAAGAGTTAGAAAATGATGGTGAAAAAAATCAAAAATTATCGGCCAGCCATTCAAGATGTAATCCACTCTCAATTGAGATCCTTCCCACCATTGATTCCAAAAGGTTGCAACTATAATCAAGGCCGCCCCATAGGTAAGAGCGTTTTTGTCGAGCCGATAACGAATAGATCCCAGTATAAAAAGAGTGATTACAGTTACAAAAACCTCAACAGCAATTACCCAGGGAGGAATGTTTATGAACCGGCCCAGAATTAACAGGCCGACCGAAGCCAGAAGGCAAAAGAGAATGAATTTTCTTGATGATAAATGAATGATGGGAGATTCGGCGTTTGAGCTCACGGCAAGGACCTCACTTGTTAATTATTAGGTTGTGGCAATGGTACCTCTTTAATTCTTCCCCGAAAAATGCGACTCATGATACCCACACTCGACAAACAGATGGCCCCCCCCAAAAGAACTGAAGGAACCACACCCATCAACCGAGCGGCCAATCCCGACTCAAATTCGCCAATCTCATTTGAAGTCGCGATAAAAATACTGCTCACCGCCGCGACCCGTCCCCGGAAATGATCGGGCGTGTGGGCCTGATAGATACTCTGACGAACAATCACGCTGATTCCGTCTGATGCGCCGCCCAAAGCCAAAAAAAGAGCCGCGAGATAAATATTGGGAGAAAGGGCGAAAAGGATGATGCACACCCCAAATAGAGTGACCACCACTCGAAGGGTCAACCACGATGGCCGCACAAAAGGACGGGTGGCCTGCACCGCCGAGATAAGACCTGACCCGAGTCCAGGAGCCGCCTTGAGGAATCCAAACCCAAGAGAACCGGCCCCCAACCGATCGGCAAAAAAAGGATAAAGGGCGACCACATCCCCAAACAGGACCGCCACCATGTCCAGCGACATGGCGGCCAGCATGAGTGGCTGCGAGCAAATAAATTTTAGTCCCGATTTGATTCGCTCTAAAGACCCTTCAAGGGAGGCCCCTGGCAAAGCGGACAAAGCGGGCATCAAAGGTAATTTGAGCGCAATGACAAACGAAACAAGAAACAATGAACCGACCAACGCGTAGATGGCTGTGGCAGGCACGTGACGCAACAGCCAACCCGCCAATAAGGGCCCACACACCACCGTCGCTTGAAAAAATCCCAAGTTCCAACCCATGGCGCGAGGAAATTTTTCTTTGGAAATTAATATCTGGGAATAAGCGCTGAAAGAAATGTTCTCAAAACTCGCGCAAAAACCAGAGAAGGCCACAATCCCATAAACAACATAAAGGGAAGGGGCGGATCTTAAGCCGTTTGCCAATAGGGCCGCCGCGCAAACCATAAAACCAATCTCCGCTCGCAACATGAACTGGCGTTTTTCATGTTGATCCACCAGGTGCCCCGCCCACAACGCGATCCCCGAAAAAGGAAGGGCCCAAACCAACCCCAACAACCCCACCGCCAGAGGATCATGGGTCAATGTAAAAACCTGCCATGCCACGACAGTGGATTGAATTTGTTTGGCCAAACTGGAAAAAAACCGAGACCCCAGCCACAAACGGAATGCGTTCTTCATAGCGCAACTCCGCCGCAACCAAAGAATTTGTCATTCTGAACGAAGTGAAGAATCTCTATGGGATTATTAAATATTCTGTAGAGATCCCTCGGTCGCCACGGCGACCTCGGGATGACAAAAATCTGAAGTTTTCTACGTAAGAAAAAAAGAAATTGCGATGTCATCATATAGAATGGAATCTATGTTATTGGTCATTTTATCGCTAGGAACTTTGATTGTGGTTATTGCCGCGGCCGCGGAAGGGTTGCTTGGAATGAAATCCTTAAAGTGGCTGAGCGACCAGCCCGAAAATCCTTCTGTGAACTTGCCCACCGTGTCCATCATCGTGGCGGCCCGGAACGAAGAAAAGAATATTCGCGAGGGCCTCACTTCCCTCCTTCAATTGGACTATCCGAATAAACAGGTGATCGTGGTGAACGACCGTTCCACCGATCATACGGAGGACATTTTGGCGGACATGGCCTCAAACAATCCCGAACTCAAGATCATGACGTTAAAAGATCTTCCCTCAGGATGGCTGGGAAAAAATCACGCGCTCTGGACTGGCGCTTCGGCCGCCACAGGAACTCTTTTGCTTTTCTCCGACGCCGATGTTGTGATGGATAAAAGCGTGCTAAGGCGGGCGATTCCATTTTTTGAAAAGAACAAACTCGACCATTTGGCCATTGGCCCCAAAGCTCTCATGCCGGGCCTCCTTTTGAACATATTCATGGCTGGGTTCGGAGTTTTTTTTAACTTGTACACGCGCCCCTGGCGTGTCAAGAATTTAAAAAGCTCCGCCCACATCGGCATTGGCGCGTTCAATATGGTTCGGTCCGAAGCCTATCAGAAAATTGGCACCCACCAAGCCATTGCCATGCGGCCCGATGATGATCTCAAAATGGGAAAACTCATTAAAAAGAACGGACTCCGCCAGGATTTTCTCTTGGGAACCGACCTTATCTTCGTGGAATGGTACGACTCAGTGAAAGCGTTGATTCAGGGGTTGATGAAAAACGCCTTTTCCGGACTGGACTACAAACTGTCCTTGGCCATTGCCGGGACCACCGCCCAACTGTTATTTGGCCTGTGGCCCTTTTTAGCGATCTTTCTTACAACAGGCCTTCCACAAATCATTTATCTGACAGTTTCAGTGATTCTGGTTTTGGTGTGTGCCATTTCGGCTCACGCGCAAGGACTCAAGTGGATGTATGGTTTTGGCTTTCCTCTCGCCTGCCTTGCTTTCTGCGCCATCATTTGGAAGGCCACACTGCGCACCTTGATCCGCGGCGGAATCGACTGGCGCGGAACGTTTTATTCGCTTAAAGATTTAAAGAAAAACGTGGTTTAGCGGATAACTTATGCTTTACGTTTAATCTGATTAAATGTAAAGTTGGTTTTATGATTGAAAGAACCTTTTGGTTATCGAGGATTCAAACAGCCTGGAAGAAGGCTCCATTGGTATGGCTTTCAGGGGTGCGAAGAACCGGGAAAACCACACTTGCACAATCGCTGGGAAAAGATCGAACGGAGATCATTAATTGCGACAACCCTTCTGTGGAAGACATGGTGAAAGACCCTTTCTTGTTCTTCAAAAACATTGAAAAACCCATCGTCGTTTTCGATGAAATTCATCAATTAAAAGACCCCAGTCGCCTACTAAAAATTGGCACGGATGAATTTCCTAACAAAAAACTTTTGGCGACAGGATCTTCCACTCTTGCGGCAAGCGAAAAATTCAAAGATACACTAACAGGCCGCAAACAAACTGTTCATTTGGTTCCCGTATTAATTGATGAACTTCCCAACTTCCACATTGCTTCACTTCAAAAGAGATTATTTCAAGGCGGCTTACCGCAAATGCTCTTGGATTCGCACAAAGATTCATCAAAGTTCAGAGAATGGTTGGACTCATTTTTTGCGCGAGATATTCAACGGCTTTTCTCTTTTAGAGACATCAATCGATTCAATACCCTGCTTGAATTCATTTTAAAGCAAAGCGGGGGCATTGTTGAGATCGCCGCAACGTCAAGAAATCTTGGAATAAGCCGTCCCACAGTTGAAAGTCACTTCCGGGCGTTGGAAATCACACACGCGGCCACTTTTGTTCGCCCATATCATGGGGGAGGACAAAAAGAAATTATCAAACAACCCAAAGTTTACGGGTTTGACACAGGGTTTGTGAGTTATACCCGAGGGTGGGACCCTCTACGTCCAAGTGACCTGGGGATACTATGGGAACATTTGGTTTTGGAATTTTTACAAGCCCATATCCCCGACAATCCCATCTTTTACTGGCGAGATATCGATGGGAGAGAAATTGATTTTGTTGTCCCAAGAAGCAGAGAATCGGTGGATACTATTGAATGCAAATGGTCCCCAAATGATTTTGACCCAAAAGCGCTGCTTACTTTTCGTTCCTATTATCCGAAGGGATCTAATTTTATCCTCTCACCGGAAGTGGCAAACCCATACAATAAAATATTCAAAAAACAGACGGTTCGCATTTGCTCCCCAGCTGCTTACCTGAAAACCATTTAAGCTGTCGAGAGGGGCCCTTCAAGTACTAAGCAGGGTCGGCGTGAACAGTGACCACGGCGCCAGGAAATCTTTTTTGAAATGTTTCCATGAGGCCCACTGTTAAATGATGGGCATCACGAAACGTCTCAACATTCCTTAACACCACATGAAATTCAATGAATTTGGTGGGGCCCACCTTGCGGGTGCGAAGATCGTGATAACTCTCTATGCGGGAATCAAAGGTAAGGATAAGGGCATCGATTTCCTTTAATAAGGAATCCGGTAATTGGACATCCAAAAGTTCGGTCAAAGTTTCTCGAAAAATATCAAGGATGGTTTTAAGCAAATAGACAACCATCAACAAAGACAGGAGCGGATCCCAAAACGTCTGCCCGGTGATTTTGAAGAGAACAAAAGACATCAAGACCCCCAGATACATGAAGGTATCCGACGCGTAGTGGAGATATTCGGTCGCCATCACCTGTGAATGGGTGGACAACATAGCGGAGCGGAGATTCCGGGTGTGCCACAGGGTCAATACCAGTGCCACCGCCGACACGCCTATTCCCACCAAAGGTTGCTGAATGGGTTCCGGAAGCATGAATCTCCGAACGGCCATAGCCGCAATGGCCACCACCACTCCACCAATAATGAGGCTTTGGGCCAAACCAGCCAAACTTTCGATTTTCCCATGTCCATAAGGATGATTATGATCCGCCGGCTTGGTGGAGGACTTCATAAGAATGTAATTGGCGGCTGACACCAGCAAATCCATCCCTGAATCAACGGCGCTGGTTAAAATCGCAATAGAATTGGTCCCCACAAAGACCGCCAACTTAAAAGCGATAAGGCCCACCGATATCAACAAAGAACGAACCAACAGGTTTTCTTTGGTGGGAGAGCTCAAGCGATTATCCATTACGGGATTATAACACCCAAAAAAACTACAATCCGACCCATGTCATCGAGATTCACTTTTGATCGAGAGCTCTTGATTCGAATATTTTTCTTCGGGACCTTCGCTTTTTTGCTCACCCAAGCTTTCCAATTGGCGAAACCCTTCATACCTTCTGTGCTTTTAGCAAGCGTGTTGGCCATGATGTTTTATCCGGCCTATCAGCGCGTTCGCCGCGCGGTTCGCAAACCCGGCCTGGCCGCCTTCATCATGACTGTGACGGTGGTCCTTGCGGGCATTATCCCGCTTATATTTTTCATCTGGTTGGTCATTCACGAATCCACTAACTTGATCCCTGTGATTCAAGGGGTGTTGGCCCAAATCAACGAGGGGAATTTGGCCATTTACCAAGATAATATTCCCGGTTTTCTCTACCCCACTGTTGAGCGAGTGACCAATTTCTTGTCTGGCATAAATGTTGACCTGAAAGACCTTATCCTTGAGAATGCAAGAGAATTAACCGCTCATATCTCCGCGGTGGGAACATTGATTGCGAGAAACGCCATCATTACCTTTTTTAAATTATTGATTTTGATTCTGACGTTATTTTTCCTCTTCCGTGATGGTGAAAAAATCTTAAGGTGGGTGATGAACCTGATCCCCATGGAATCAAGCCACAAACAAGCGGTGGCCAAAAGCGCCTATGAGACCTTCTGGGCTGTGACCATTGGCGTTTTTCTCACAGCGGCAGCTCAAGGGGCGGTCGCGATGATTGGTTTTCTTATCGCGGGCGTGCGCATGGCAGTCCTTTTGGGCTTGGGGGTGGGAGCCGTTTCCCTTCTGGGAGCTTCCTTTATTATTTGTATTCCGGTTGCTCTTTTTATGATGCTCGAGAGCACGGCGAAAGGAATTTTTCTTTTGATTTGGGGCGCCGTTCTTGTCGGCTGGTTGGACAATCTTCTTAAACCCTTGCTCATCGGCTCCAGAGCGAGAATGCCCTTTGTGCTCGTATTTTTCAGCATATTGGGTGGAATCAAGTATTACGGGCTCGTGGGACTACTTTTGGGTCCGATGTTGGTGGCCTGCGTTCTCACATTTATACGCATTTATAAGGAGACTTACGGAACATGAATGGACCGTTGATGTGGGTGGGATTTATTGCCCTGATCCTGATCCTCTTGGCTCTCGACCTGTTTGTTTTTCATCGAAAAGCTCATGAAATAAAGTTTAAGGAAGCCCTGTTGCTTTCTGTGTTTTGGATCGCGGTGGCATTGCTTTTCAATGTGGGACTTTATTTCTACGAAGGAAAAGTGAAAGCCATGGAGTTTTTGGCGGGATATTTAATCGAAAAATCGCTGAGTGTGGACAACCTATTCGTTTTTATTGTGATTTTCTCCTATTACAAGGTCGAGGCCACCTATCAACACAAAATTCTTTTTTGGGGGATTGTGGGAGCTTTGGTGATGAGAGCGGTTTTTATCTTGGCAGGTGTGACTCTCATCCACAAATTTGAATGGATGACCTATATCTTTGGTTTCTTTTTGGTGTACACGGGGTTCAAGATGGCCTTCGCCGGGGACAGCGAAATGGATCCAAGTAAAACGCTTGTTCTTAAAGTGGCCAAAAAATTTCTCCCCATGGCCGATTATCATGACAAAGGGAGCTTCTTCGTAAAACATCACGGCAAATGGATGGTCACACCGCTTTTTATCGTGTTGTTAATTGTGGAGACCACCGATGTGGTTTTCGCCGTCGACTCGATCCCAGCCATCCTGTCCATTTCCACCGATTCTTTTATTGTTTTCTCCTCCAATGTGTTCGCCATCTTGGGTTTGAGAGCGCTTTATTTCGCTTTGGCAGGAGTGATGAAAATGTTCCGTTATTTAAAAATAGGCCTCTCCATCATTTTGGCGTTTGTCGGCGTGAAGATGATCATCACCCACTACCACAAGTTTTCAATTGGAACCTCGCTGGGTGTGGTCATGGGCGTTTTGCTTCTTTCTATTCTTGCCTCATTGGCCTTCCCCAAAAAGGCTTCGCACAACCCCGCCAAGTATTGAACGAATTGGGAACCCAAAAGCGAATTTTTCGTTTGTATTATCGTCACAGAATATATGGAAGGAGACCTGAACCATGAACCGTATTAAAACTTTGATGCTATTGGCAGCCCTCACCGCACTTTTTATGTGGGTGGGACAACTGTTGGGGGGCCAACAAGGGATGGTGTTCGCGCTTGTCTTCGCGGCCCTCATGAATTTTGGCGCCTATTGGTTTTCAGACAAAATTGTGCTTCGCATGTACAACGCCCAGCCCGCTGATGAATCAAGCGCGCCCGAACTTTATTCGGTGGTGCGGAACTTGGCGGCCAAAGTGAATATGCCCATGCCCAAGGTCTATGTGATTCCTCAAGAATCCCCCAATGCTTTCGCAACGGGAAGAAACCCTGAGAATGCCGCTGTCGCTGCCACTGTGGGACTTCTATCCATGCTAAACCGAGATGAATTGGAAGGGGTATTGGCCCACGAATTGGCCCATGTCAAAAACAGAGACACTCTTATTTCAACTTTGGCTGCCACCATTGCAGGCGCGCTCAGTCACCTCACCAATATGGCCATGTGGGGCATGATGCTTGGGGGCGGACGGTCTCGTGATGATCGCGGAGGACATCCTCTTATTGCTCTCTTGGGAATCATCATTGCTCCCATGGCGGCCCTGTTGATCCAAATGGCCATCTCTCGTTCACGTGAATTTCTTGCGGATGAATCGGGCGCCGGCTTCTCAGGGAACCCGCTTGCCTTGGCGAGCGCACTGAAGAAAATTGAGGCATGGAAAAAACAAATTCCCATGACGACTGCGACCCCCGCCACCGCCCACATGTTTATCATCAACCCATTTAGCGGGCATGGAATGGCCCATTTGTTTAGCACACACCCCGCCACAGCGGAACGCGTGAGACGATTGGAAGAATTGGCCTACCGAGGTCCAACACCGAGGGATTAACCCGGTTTTTAAAGAGCGCGGCGAGCGGCCAAGGCGGCTCTTTGAGCCATTTGAAGAGAATGCCCGGTGGCCGTGATGTGCCCCATTTTTCGTCCAGCTCGAGCCTGATCTTTTCCATAAAGGTGCAAATGCACCCCAGGTACACGCAAGGCTCTCTCCCAATGGGGTTCTCTCTTTAACCATTCATTTCCCAACAAGTTGACCATAACGGCTGGGGCCAAACGCTCAGTGGAGCCCAAAGGCAAACCGCATACGGCCCGCAGTTGCTGCTCAAATTGACTGGTCTGAAAAGCGTTAATGGTGAGATGCCCCGAATTGTGAGGCCGGGGAGCCAATTCGTTCACAATGAGTTTCCCGGATTTTTCCAGAAACATTTCCACACACATCACACCCACCACATCGAGCGATTTCAAAATTTTCTGAGCCATGCGGCAGGCTCGTTTTTCAACTGATGGAGAAACACGCGCCGGGGAAAGCGTCATATCTAAGATGTGCTGTCGATGAATGTTTTCCATCACGCCAAAATCATCAACTGCTCCATCTGAACCCCGAACCGCGATGATCGACAGTTCCTTTTCAAATGAAACAAAGCCTTCCAAAATAGCTTCGGCTCCATTAAAACTTTTGAAAGCAGTTTCGGCTTCTGCCCAAGTCCCCACTTTACGCTGGCCTTTTCCATCATAACCGAACCCCGCCGTTTTAAGAACACAAGGGAATCCGATCTTTTTTATGGCGTTCGTGAGTTCTCCAAGACTCCCGACTTTCTGAAAGGGGGCGACTGGAAACCCGTGGCTCGCCAAATAGTTTTTTTCCCGCCATCGATTTTGACTGATATAAAGAACCTGCGCCTTTGGGTGAACCCGTGTATGTTGAGCGACCACCTGAACAGATGACACCGGAATATTTTCAAATTCAAAGGTAACCACGTCCACACTTTTTGAAAATTGGGTAAGAAGTTTGTGGTTGTCGTACGATGCCTTCCATTCTTTATCCGATACTTGACCGGCAGGAGTGTCGGTGTCTGGAGAAAAGGTGTGCACTCGATATCCCATCTGACGAGCGGCGATGGCGAACATGCGCCCCAGTTGTCCACTCCCCAACACCCCAATGGTCGACCCAGGAAGAAGAGGGCGAGAAGAGGGCGACTGGGTCAAGGGAGTTTCGCTTTTAAAACTTTTTCCGTCTGCTCTCGGCGAAAACGTTTTAGTTTGAGCTTTAGATCGGGGCGGTTGATCGCCAAAATATTGACGGCCAAATAACCGGCATTGGCAGCCCCTGCTGAACCAATGGCCAATGTTCCCACAGGAATTCCCGCCGGCATTTGGACAATGGAGAGAAGCGAATCCATTCCCTTAAGAGCTCGACTTTCAACAG
Source organism: Elusimicrobiota bacterium (assembly GCA_022072025.1). NCBI lineage: Bacteria > Pseudomonadati > Elusimicrobiota > Elusimicrobiota bacterium. The sequence goes on along the minus strand of JAJVIP010000020.1, from coordinate 26,261 downwards.
GAACGCCCAAGACCGGCAAGCAGGTGTAGGCCGCCGACATCCCAGGCAAATGAGCCGCGCCACCCGCGCCAGCAATAATCACTTCAATTCCCCGAGCTTCCGCTTTCGATACGTAATCGGCCAGCCAATGCGGCGTTCGATGGGCTGATACCACTTGTTTTTCATGGGGAATTCCAAATTTTTTAAGAACTTCAGAGGTATTTTGCATCGTTTCCCAATCAGAGGTACTTCCCATAATGACTGCCACCAGCGCTTTCTTCATAACGTGGATTCTCCGCAACCAAATTGAACGTCGCCCCGGCACGCTTCTTGGCCGGGGCCCAGGTTTTGTTTTTTTAAACCGTAATGGAATAAATTCTGAAGATACAACACCTGGGCCCCGGCCAAACGACATGCCGGGGCGACGATGATCACCTGTTTTCTTTGCAAATTAACAAGATATTGCGAATTCACCATATATATCAGCTCCCAATGCATTTTTAAGAAATTGGAGTCCGGTATATCAAATTGAAAACGCTTGATTTGAGGCGCAGGAGGTATTAGAAAGGAGGCATGGAACACTTCATCAAATCCATAGGCCTTTCAGGTCTGATCGACATTGTCGTGATGTCGGTATTGGTTTATTCGTTGATCGTTTGGTTCAGACGTTCCAAAGCCGTTTTTGTGTTGATCGGTCTCTTTATCGTAGGCGTTGTTTACAATGCCGCTCGGGAATTTAACATGCAATTATTGGCCACTGTTTTCCAAGGCTTCTTCACAGTCATCCTCATCGCCATCATCGTTATTTTCCAAGAAGAAATTAAACACATGTTTGAACGGGTGGCCCTCTGGAGCCTCAACCGCGGCCGAACCCGACAACAAGTTTTAAATCTCTCTCGTCAAGAAGTTCAGATCCTGGTCCGCGCCATCAAAGACCTGGCGGACGCGAAAATCGGCGCATTGATTGTTCTTCGTGGACAAGACCCCATCGTTCGACATATCAATGGAGGCTGGGATTTAAATGGGGAACTCAGTGAGCCGGTATTAAAAAGTCTTTTCGATCCTCATTCCATGGGTCATGACGGAGCCATGATCATCGAGGGGAACAGAATTCTTCATTTTGGTTGCCATTTGCCTCTCTCAAAAGATCTCGACAAAATCCCGGCGAGAGGAACTCGCCACGCGGCCGCGTTGGGCTTGGCTGAACTGACCGATGCGCTGTGTATTGTTGTTTCAGAGGAGAGGGGAACAGTCTCCATCGCTCACAAAGGAGAAATAGAAGTCATTGATGACCACGAACGGTTAAACCTCGTTCTCGAACGTTTCTATGACGAATCCAGCCCCGCTCGATCTGAAAAAAAGATGTGGGATTTTCTCATAAAAAATCTAAAAGAAAAGGTTGTCGCCATTCTCTTAACAATAGGCCTGTGGTTTTTTTATGTGCATGAAGGCCGGTTAACCTATCAAGCTTATCGCGTGCCCGTTGAATACACGAATTTACCAAACGATCTGGAGGTGTCTGAAATAATTCCCCCAGAAATCGAAGTGACACTGTCCGGCCCTCGTCGCCATTTCTTTTTTATGTCCAAAAAAAGAATTCGGTTGGTTTTAAACATGGTCAATCAAGAAGAGGGCTTTATTATTAAACCCATTCAAAAATCAAATCTTGCGACCCCCCCTCAACTCTCAGTGGAAGGAACCGCCCCCACGAAGGTCAAATTGGTGTTAAGAACCAAGGTTTCGAAAAATTAAATCCAATTGTTCGAGGCCGGTCCTGAGCAAAAAATTGTTCAACCGACCATAACTTTTGTGGCCGACGAGATAAAAATTCTTTTCACCCGATTCCAGTTTCTGTGGTGGCACATCAATCTTGGCCAAACAATCGGTGACAGATAACAAAGATTGAGCCAATCCCCCCGCCCCAGACGTTACCGGAGACACATTCAATTGAAGTTCCTCTAAATAAGACCGATCAGGCCGATACCCCGTCAAGGACAAGACCTTCTGGGCTTTGATTTCATTTTTCCACTCACCTCGGCCCACCGTGCATTGAATCCAGTCGGTTGAGAGAGCTTTCACGGACAAAAGAGATTGTTTTCGAAAAACTTTCCAATCTTCGGGGGGATGCTCCGCGATATCGTTCGCTCGAGCCACGATTGCCTTTCTCTCTGGTAATGGATCATTGGCCACCTCCACACAGGGGCGCGCCCGATCATGGCTTACCACCCAAGTCACATGCGTGGTCCCATCTTCTTGACGGAGTTGATCCAATCCATAGATCGCAGTGGCGGCCGAATGGCCATCCCCTATAACGACTATCGCTTTTCCGGTCCAATCCTTTTTATCTCGCCCCTTTAGATCAGGTAAATGGCGAATAAAATAGGAAGAATTACCTCTTTCGCCTGGGCAGGGAATTCCCGATTCTCCCGCCCAATTGGGCGTTCCATAAACCCCTCCCGCATCAAGCACAACATCCGCCTCCACAACCTGCTCTCCGTTATGTTGAGAATGAAGAAGAATTTCAAAAGGCCTATCAGCCCGAAGGGGATGACCCGGCAATTCGGTTTTGAGAATCCTCCGTTTTCCAATGGCGCAGACGCGTGTTCCTTCACGAATTTTTCCTGTCAATGAGGGAGAGGAAGCGACAGGTCGAAGTACTCGTTCAACGAATTCACGACCGGTGAGATAAGCGTGGGGATCCATCGGGAAGGGCAAACAAGACAAAAGAAGAGGTGACACATTGTCTTTCAACTGAGAAAAAAATCGGACATGCCCCCACCGCAATAAATGAGACCCCACGGTTTCTTGTTCATAAACTGTCACCTGCCAACCTTTTGCAACACCTCGCAGAGCCGCTTCGATCCCAATGGGACCGGCGCCAATAACGGCCAAACGTTTGGGCATGATCAGAATTCGACTTTAATCGCGACTCCATGTGTTGATGGCTTGAACATTGTGGACCAAACTCGAACCCGCCCGAATGGCCGAGGCCACATGGACCGCCTCCGTCATTTGCTCTGGCGTTAAACCTTCTTTGGCTCCCGCTGATGCATAGGCGTCAATACAATAGGCGCATTGAATGGCGTGGGCCACCGCAAAAGCGATTAATTTTTTTGTTTTGGCATCCAGCGCGCCTGGTGCCATGGTTTCGCCATACCATTTGTTAAAAGATTCAAATAATTGAGGAGAGGCCTTGGCCACCTCCGCAAATCGTGGCAAATCTTCACTGACATAATAACTGGACATGGGGTTTTCCCTCCTCATCTGAATAATTCAAGTTAATATTTCTACTTCCAAACGATCAAATATCGCTAGAATTCATCCACATTATAATTGCTGAATGGAGGAATTCTATGGTTACCAAGTCAATCTCGACAAAAATAAAGGAAAAAAAATCACCATCTCAAGAAAATAAGGCGTTAAGCATTGCTATTGATTATCCGCGCGAAGAAGAATTGATCATTCCAGGTCATTATGCCATTCGCCTCAGTGCAACTCCCAACAGTCAAGTTGAAATATCAATCAATAGTGGAGAGTGGCAGGGCTGTCGAACCGCTTTGGGATATTACTGGTTCGATTGGGAACCCAAAACAGCTGGTGAAATCACTCTGGTGGCCCGCCAAAAAACCGGCCCAGGGCGACCCCAGCAATCAGCCGTCAGATTTTGCCGGGTGGTTCCCAAGAAAAACTAATCGTCAATTCAGATAGACGACGTCTTTTCCAGCATGCTCAAGCGAAAGAAAAAGAAGAAGATAATCTTTCAAATGCCGTGTCAAAAGGAAATTATCTCGAACATGTTCTTTGCCGTTTTCGCCCAATTTTCTAGAGAAATCGGGAGACTGCAATAGTTGCTTGAGCCAGTAGGCCGTACCATCCACGGAATGCGTTAATATGCCGGAGTATTTATGAGTAATTTGAAGCGGAATTCCTCCCACAGCTCCTGCAATAACTGGTTTCCCTTTCCACAAGGCTTCCGAGACCGTTAAGCCGAATCCTTCCTTGAGAGACTTTTGGAGGATGACATCACTGGCCCGTTGAAGAGCGTTGATCTCCAAATGGCTTGTCGGGGGCAACTCCAATATGTGTATGTCGGAGTCCCCCTCTGCGCGATTTCGAACCTCCTCAAGAACAGCCGCCCCTTCCGGGTCATCGGAAGCGGCTCCCCCCACCAAAAGGAGCTGACAATCAAAATAAGGTTTAACCTTCCGGTAGGCCTCCACCACACCCAAAGGATCTTTCAAACGATCAAATCGCGAAACTTGAGTGACCAATGGCTTGTCCTTTGCAATTTGAAATCTCTCCAAAACTGAATCGATAAATTCCTGTGGTAAATCTTTATTTTTATCACTTAGAGGATCAATTGAAGGGGTAATCATGACCTGTGGAATATTTAATTTTTGGGCAAAGCTGGGAGCGGAAAACACACTGGAATCAAAGTTGTTAATGAGGGGCTCCAAGAAATCCCATACATCCTGATTTCGTTCCGAGATATCAATGTGACACCGCCAAATCCACCGAGCACCATGCTCTGCTCGTTTCCGAATAAGACCGGCCGGTTGCGGATCATGAATAAAAACGATGTCAGCGTTTAAATCCATCTGCTGACCGTTTATCTCCTGGGCTTGCCAATAAACTTGCTTGTCATTTTCTGAAAATTCAACAGGGGCTCCGTGCAGGGCGTTGTGAATTTTTTTGGTTACAGCAAAGAACTGTTCGCCGCCTTTAATCACATCCCATTGAGCGTTCACGCCCAATTCCTTGAGCAAAGGAACCATCCGGCTCAGGATCTCGGCAACGCCGCCGCCCACCGCGGTCGAGTTGATATTTCTAACCAATCGATCTTGTAACGGTTTCGCAATCAATTTTATGTCATCGATAGTGGACTGCCCGACAATGGGGGAGTACTCGTCAAGATGCATGCATCCCCTCCCGGTTCAAACTCTCAAGTCGCCAGTTCGTGAGCAGTAGTATTCTCTGCCTTAATCCTTCCAAGGTGTGTGTATAGGGGTCCAAATGCCTAATCCTCTGAGCAAGTGTTTTTTCTCCCAGTTCACCTTCAAGCCAAAATGAGAAATCATTGGTTTCCCGTCCAAGGCGCATGCGTGCCTCGAACATATGATGGTAAAGTGAATAAATGCTTACCTTGCGGATGCACTCAGAAAATTCTCCTAACGTCCAAGCTACATAAGGGGTGGGTAAAATAAAACTTTTCGATTTCATGAAGTGGAACTCTTCTCCATCCGGGGCTGACCGGTGAAGTTTGGTTGAAGTTAAAAATTGTTCCATCACCTCAGCGATTTTTTCCTGGAGAGCCCGAATCGATGGGAAACGAACAATATCAATGGCCGCCAATTGCTCCCCTAATTTATCCTCATTGAGAACATTTGTGACCCAATAAGCAAAATCATTCGGCGGTTCGGGAGACAAGAATTGATGTTGCCTGAGAAAATGATGCGTATGATGGTAGATCACTGCGCCAGGAGCTATTTTCAGATAAGCATGAAGCTCTCGCACATCACGGGCTTTGACACCCGTCAATTCAACCAAGTTGGCCTGCGTCGAAAATTTGAAAGGGTTTGACGCTTGTTTTTGAGTCATGACTCAATTACTCTCCTTAAAAAAAGGGCTATGTCCGATTGTAATGGCAAGAAATAGGAAGCTGCCGATCCCTTTATTGCTCCTATGCGGATAGAAATCCCCCTTTTTTTTATTGCACGAAAGGCATCTTCGTCCGTTGTGTCATCACCAATATAAACAATCAGGGGATATCCAAATTTCTTTTCTAACAAACGAACAAACATTCCTTTGTTCCATTTCAGTTCGGGAAGAATCTCGAAGACTTTTTTCCCGGCCCTCAGAAAAAAACCTCTGCTTTCACATCGGGATTGAAATCGGTTCATAAATGAAAGGAACCGACGAAGAGAGAAGGGAGAAATATTTCGATAATGAATACTCGCCGTCATTTCCTTGTTTTCTATATGAATTCCTTTCATTCCTCTCAGAAGTGAAGTTGCCTCAGAAACAATTTGATTAAGTTCAGATTTCATAGATGAGGCGTGTGGGTGAATAAATCGAAAATCATTTCCTTCCGCCTCAAAACCATGATTACCCGCATAGATCAGGTCTTTCATTCCTACTTTTTTTTTAATATCGGATAAGGATCGACCAGAAATCACTCCCACCTTTATCCCCTTTTTCTTCGACAGTTTTCTCAGCAAGGGTTTGACTTCTTTACTCATTCTAGCCGCGCTCGGGTGTTGAACGATTCTGGATAAAGTCCCGTCAAAATCAAACAAGAAAAGGGTTTCCTTCGCTTGGTGAAGGGCTTGATGTATGAATTTCCAATGCGCAAACACCTCCCTCATATAAGACTTTGTGAAATGGATTTTTCAACCGGGGCCGACAAAGGAACATGATCAAGCTCCGTCATTAATTTAGCTGCCCATCGGTAAATGTTATTGCCGCGAACCACCAATCTCATTCGTTTCATCCGACTGGACCGTTCCTCTGGAGACATCTCCAAGGCGACCCGAATGGCTTCCGCGGTTTTCTCAATATCATAAGGGTTCACAATAAGCGCATCGCGCAATTCTCTTTCGGCACCAGCAAAGGGGCTGAGAATCAAAACGCCATCTTCATCAGACCTTGCCGCGATAAACTCCTTGGCTACCAAATTCATTCCATCATGTAGCGAAGTTACCAAGCAAACATCAGCGGCTTGATAATACGGTTCAATTTCTTTGTGACTGTGATGTTTTTTCAAAAATACAATCGGCTTCCATTCCTTGGTTTTGAAACGCCAATTGATTCTCTCCACCTCTTCTTCAATTTCCGCCATCAAATCATGATAACGTTTGATCAAGGTTCGACTGGGGGCCCCCAACTCCACAAAGGTAAATTTACCCACGTATTGGCTGTTTTTTTCAAGGAATCGTTCCACGCCTCTAAACCGCTCGAGAATTCCTTTGGTGTAGTCGATTCGATCCACACCCACTCCAAGAAATTGTGCTTTGACTCCCAGCTCTTTAAAGAGCAGTTCTTTGTTGGGAAAAGAAGCCCCTTCATGCTGACCATGAGAACCAGGTGTGAAATCGATACTGATGGGAAACGGTTTAACCCACGTCGTGTGTCCTTGCCGGTTCACTGCGAACCGTTCCCAGTCAATTCGAGACTCAAGGAATCGATCTACGGTTTCAAGAAAATTATTACAGTGATATTGAATGTGAAATCCCATCAGATCCGCTCCCAACATTCCATGAAGAATCTCGCGGGCCCAGGGACATATTCCAAATGATTCTGGATTGGGCCAGGGGATATGCCAAAAAAGGGCCACCTTTGCATCAGGACGTTTTTCTTTGATCAATCGAGGAAGAAGCGCAAAGTGGTAATCCTGAATCAAAACCCAAGGTTCCTTAATGTCTTTGATTTCTTCCAATGTCACGTCAGCGAATTTTTGATTGACCTCTTGATAGAACTCCCAATCCTGAGGTTGAAACAATGGCCGCGTGTGCGCGATATGACACAAAGGCCAGAACCCTTCGTTTGAAAACCCGTAATAATATCCATCTTCTTGCTCTTTGCTTAACCAGACTCGTTTAAGTGTGTATTGCGGTTCATCTGGTGGAACACGCAACCTGTCTTGAGAATCCACCGTTAATGGATCCGCATCTCCCGATCCGTGAGCAATCCAGGTTCCGCCACAGGCCCGCAATACCGGCTCCAACGCAGTGATCAACCCTCCCGCTGGAACAATACAATCAATACCCTTTCCCTTTTTAATGTGCATATACGGTTCCCGATTGGAAACAACGAAAAGGGGATTACTCCCCATGGTGGTTCGGACATGTTCTTTAAGCCGTTCGGCTGTCCAAAGTGATTCCTGAGTTTGACGGAGCTTGGCTTCTTCTTCAGCCGCCGCTCGTGCGGTGGTTAAACTTTGGGCTAGATGTGTGACTTCCTTTTCTAGGGGGCCAAATAAATCCTTGGGTAAAGGTACGCCCTGTGCATCATATTCACCCAATCGAAGTGCTTTGATCCATTCCGCCGCGTGATAGATCGGGCTTAAAACATTCCAACGAATAATCAAAAGAGTGATCAGAGAGATAAGAAGAGCCTGGATAAAGAATCGAAAGAATCCTTCCTGCCAAATCGAGTTGACGCGAGCACGGATATGCGTGGCTTTATGAATGAGAACAAGAGCGCCGGATGCGGAACCTGGTGAACCCAGCGGAAACACAAAAACATGTTTCTCTTGCCCAGGAGGAGAAGAATGGTAAACACCCATTGCCTCTCTTTGGTCGATGACCCTTCGAACCTCAGGTGGAGGATCTGTCATCGAGTCGATGAGACTTTTCGTCATTGCGGTGATATGGCTTTCAGCGTCGTAAACAGCTACGCCGACCAAACGCTCACGGTTTCCAAACCGCTCCACCAATCGATCCAATTCTGTGCTCTTTTGAGCAGCAACAAGAGGTTCAATTGATTCTTGAAGACTCTCTGAAAGAAGCAGCGCGCGACGGTCGAGCTCATTAATTAAGATATTTTTTTCGCGTCGAACCTGGAAGAAAGTGAAAGTGAAAGCCACCAGGACGATCGCAAAAACAATAGAGGTAATCAGGCGAATGGTAATTTTCATAAATGAAAGATGATTCTAACGGACAACAATGTGGTTGCCTAGACATTTGTTGACGAAGGACAGCTTCGTCTGCGTCTCATCGAGCTTATGCAAAAGGTCCTATTTCGTTATTAATTGAGTCAAATCAGCGGTGTCGTGGAGGACAACACCGGGGTTGTTTTCTCTGAAATATTTCAGCGCCCATTCAGCATCAAAAAGAATGCCCGTTTGACCTGCCATGTCTTCAACCAAAGCCGCGCCGGGCGGTAATCTCATCTCGCTAAGAACCTTGGGATCCGTTTTAGCATCGATCCAACGAAACAATTGATAGTTTGTCCGTTCAAGCCTCGATTCAGCGCCATATTCACTTTCCAATCGATATTGAACCACTTCAAACTGAAGTTGTCCTACAGCCGCCAAAAGCGGTGCTTGTTTCGGCGAGTTCTTCAGATAAAGCATTTGGACAATTCCTTCCGTCAACAATTGGTCCAATCCTTTCCGGAACGGTTTAAACTTAGCGGGACTGGGATTGTGTATAAAAGCAAAACATTCGGAGGGAAATCGAGGAATTTCATTGTAAACAATTGTTGGATCTTCCGTTAAGGTGTCCCCAACGCCAAACTCATCGTACCCAACCAAACCCACAATATCGCCCGGATAGGCCTCCTCCACGATTTCCCGATCGCGCCCAAAAAGCTTGTGTGAATTGGACAACTTCATTTTTTTTCCTGACCTTGAATGGAACACCAACATATCCCGAGTGAACTTTCCAGAACATATCCGCATAAACGCGATACGGTCTCGATGCCGGGGATCCATGTTGCCTTGAATTTTGAAAATGAATCCAGAAAAGGGACCGTCCAATGGAACTTCACCCAATGTGGATTTTCGCGCAACGGGGGGCGTGGAAAGCGCAAGAAAACCATCCAGCAACATTTGGACGCCAAAATTATTGGAGGCACTTCCAAAAAAAACCGGTGTCACTTCCCCTCGCAAAACGGCAGCTCCGTCAAAGACCGTTCCTGCGGCCTCCAACATTTCCAGTTCCTCAGTAACTTTGCCATAGGTCAAATCGTCCAACTTCTCGCGTACTGCGGCATCGGACAAATCATGGACTTGAACGGGCGCGCGGTACATCCCCCCCACCACCCGCTCAAACAAATGAACTTCTTTTTTTTGCCGTTCGTATACTCCACGGAAATAGGGTCCGTCACCAAGAGGCCAACTCATGGGAAAAGCATGAATTTTTAAAACACTTTCCAACTCGTCCAACAAGGCCAAAGGTTCTCTCATGGGTCGATCGCATTTGTTCATGAAGGTAAAAATCGGCACATGACGTTGACGGCAAACCTCAAAGAGTTTACGTGTCTGCGCTTCGATGCCTTTCGCCGCATCAATCACCATCACCACAGCATCCACCGCCGTTAAAACCCGATAGGTGTCTTCTGAAAAATCGCGGTGACCCGGTGTATCCAATAAATTTACTCGAAACCCGTTGTAATCAAACTGCAACACCGTTGAACTCACCGAGATACCGCGCTTGCGCTCGAGTTCCATCCAGTCGGATGTTGATTCTCGTTGGTTTTTGCGCGCTGTCACCGATCCCGCCAGTTGCACAGCGCCCCCATAAAGCAAGAATTTTTCCGTAAGCGTGGTTTTTCCGGCATCGGGATGAGAGATAATGGCGAAAGTCCGCCGCCTCGCAATTTCGTTTTTCATAGGGCGACTCCGCCGAAACCCAACAAGGGATCAAGCATAGCCGTCGTCCCGGCCCATTTTTTAAAGGATGTGTGCGTCGAGAAGAGCATAAGCCGGGACCCAGCCTCTCCGGAGGGGGAGGTGCGTCCCTCACACCTTCTGCCGGAACAACTGGGCCCCGGCTTATCCACTTGCCAACAATCACTCCCCTTAAATGCGAGGCCGGGGCGACGGCGACCTTCAAACATTTCTTCGTATAAAGACAAGGTCCCCCGATTCCATTTCATAAATACGCCACTATTCTGAAATCCAGCTGTGGAGTCCCACACCCACCGCCTGCTTGGCCATCACGCGGGCTTCCGCGTCCAATATCCAATTCCATCGTTCGGCCACTTGATCGCAGGGCAAAATTTCTTCGGCCATTTGGGTGAAAACCCGATAATGCCCCATTTCAGCGACATGCAGTCCCCGGTAAAAATCCCTGAGTTCCTGGTCAGGACACATACGCCCCAAGATCCCAAAACGTTCACAGGACCTTACCTCAATAATCGCGGACACAAGCAAACGATCCAAAATCTCATGGATTCCCTTTCCCATCCGTACCAATTCTCGAAGTCCTCCCGCATAGAGACTTCGGTGGAGCCTCTCAAGCTTCCATCCCCGCTTACGAATCAAACGGATCACTTGTCGTAAATGAAGGGCTTCATCTCGCGCCACACCTGCCATGGCCAGGGTCCAATTGTCTGGCTGAAAAGGGGAAGGCCACCGGTTTAAAAGCTCCAGAGCATTGGACGCCGCTTTTCGTTCGAGATACGCATGATCGCTTAAAAGGGCCGGCAAATGGCTCAATGGAAGAACCGCCCATGAATCAGGAGTGCGCAGGCGCAGAGGGAGGGATGGAGTTTTTGTCGAAGGGGTCATGAAACTTGGCCTGGTTATTTGTTGGAACCCCACACCTTTTCAATAAAGGCGTCTCGGCCGGAACCCTGACGGTACCCATGATAACGAGGTGGATTTTTGCAATAAAAATCCTGATGGTATTCTTCCGCAGGATAAAATTTCGAAGCGGGAGTAATTTTCGTAACAATCGGCTTCTTAAAGCGTCCTGAAGCGGCAAGTTTCTTTTTTGACTCTTCAGCCAATTTCCGTTGCTCTTCATTGTGGAAAAAAATTTCTGATCGGTATTGATTTCCATGGTCTACAAATTGACCATCCACCTGAGTGGGGTCGATATTCCGCCAAAAAATATCGAGGAGTTCCGCATAGCTAATCTGAGCAGGATCATAGGTCACTTGCACCGCCTCCGCGTGACCAGTTTTTCCCGAACAAACCTCTTCATAGGTGGGATTGTCTTTGTGGCCTCCGATGTACCCTGAGAGCGCTTCAATGACCCCTTTTTTCTTTTCATAAGGAGGTTCCATACACCAGAAACAACCCCCAGCAAAGGTGGCGACCTCTGTTTTTTGTGATTTTGAGGTCTCCTCTGGGGTTTGGCAATTCGCGTCCATAAATTTCACCGGTCCTATCATGAGGGTTAACAAAATTAAAAGAAATCTGTTCATAACACGGTTTTAGCACTTTGCATCAAAGGCCGAGAAGTTAATATATCCCTCTTATGGCAGAAAAATTTATTCGTATCAAAACCTTCCTCATTAAACACAGCAATATCGTATTTTTCGTGGGAGGATTCCTGTTCGATTCGCTCACGCTGGTTCGGATTGATTCCACGCTGGACTTGGCCATTCAGATGGCGTACCTGATCCTCTTGGTTGTATTGATCACACTAAAAGCCCGGTTCGACAATCGGTTATGGCAACCGCCTGCGTGGCTCCAAAAACTCTGGACATATGAATCAGAAGCGGTTCATTTCTTCTATGGCGGGCTCTTGAGCGCCTATGTGATTTTCTATTTTAAAAGCACCACTTTCTCTCGATCTTTCTTCTTTTTGGCTTTGGTGGTCATTCTCATGTTCCTAAACGAAATGCCTCAAATTCGCCGGGTGGGGGCCACGATGCGACTGGGCCTTTACTCCTTCTGCCTGATTTCCTTCCTCAACTACTTTTTGCCGGTGCTTATCGGGCAAATGGGTGGGCTGATATTTGGGGCGGCCTGGCTCTTGTCAGCAAGCCTTACCATTGCGCTGGTAAACCTTATCGCCAAATTTACTCCAGAGCCCCAGAAAAACCGCTGGCGTTTGGGATGGCCTCCAGCTTTGATCCTCATTTTGGTGGCCCTGCTCTATTCAGTGAAATTGATTCCGCCGGTTCCTCTTTCCATGCAATATGCCGGGATTTTCCAAAACGTCACCCGTGAAAACAACCATTTCAAATTAACATACGAAAAACCTCCGTTCTACGCCTTCTGGCGCAAAGACAACCGGCATTTTAGAGCCCGGCCCGGAGATGAAATTTATTGTTTCACCAGAGTTTTCGCGCCGCGACGCTTCACCCATCAAATATATCTCAGTTGGTTTAAAAAGGATGTGACAACTGGACGATGGCAGGTTTCAGACCGGATTCCCTTGCTCGTTTTTGGAGGTCGCGATCAGGGATACCGCGGTTACGCCAAAAAATCCAACTATGAAGAGGGAGAGTGGCGTGTGGACGTTCAAACCGAAGATGGCCGCACTCTGGGCGGCATCAAGTTCGAAGTGAAAACCGACACCCGCGCCAAACCCCGCCAATGGAAAGAGATACGAATGTAATAATCAGTCTTCGCCTTGGGACTTGGTGAAGCCAGGGGCGCCGTCGAATTCGGCTAGTTTTTCGATGTGCATCCAGCGGAATTGAGCGCCGATTTTTTGAACCAAACTCGCAATTTGAGGATCCGTCACTTCCGCTTCGGGCGACGTCATCACAAACCGGCACACATAATGATCAACGCAATCGGTGATGGCTCCCGTCGGTAAATAGACCTTGGTGCCGCGATTGGATATGGCTTTGAGTTTAAGGCCGCTTCCCTCCGCCATTTTTTCCAATGTTTTCCCCAGTTGATCGGCCACGATATGGGTTTCAATAAAAATATCCACGCCGATATCGCGACGTTTGGAGGGCTTAACAAAATCCGCCGCCGGTGACACAACCGGCAGCTTTAAGGGTTTGTAATCACGCACATGAATCTTAGACGGCTTTTGACCAAGGTTCTTTATGATTTCGTCTGTATAAGCTGTGGTGGAAGAAGCTCTGGCATCACCGACCACGTCTCGCGTCATCACTTTCCCCTGTTCGATGGTATAGAGGACCGCGTTTTCAATACACGCGGCCGCCTCAAACTCCTGAAGATGTCGCAGTAACATCACCGACGTCAAAATGAGAGCCGTGGGATTGATGACATTCTTTCCAGCATACTTAGGAGCCGATCCATGAACAGCTTCAAAAATCGCCACATCGCTCCCGATATTGGCGGAGGGTGCGAACCCAAGACCGCCGATTTGGCCCGAGGTTAAATCACTGAGGATGTCGCCATTCATATTGGTGGTCACAATCACGTCAAACATTTCAGGCCGCATCGCCAGCTGATGAGCGCAATTGTCCACAATGATGTGATTGGCCTCAATCTCAGGATATTCTTTGGCCACCGCTTCAAACGTTCTCTTGAGGGTGCCTTCCGTCATCTTCATGATGTTGGCCTTGGTGGCGCAATGAACCTTCTTGCGGCCTTCGGCGCGAGCCACTTCAAAACCCAATCGAACAATTTTTTCACACCCCTTACGGGAAATAAGTTTCAGACATTGCGCCACGCCAGGCGTTTGCATATGTTCAATCCCCGCGTAGAGATCCTCCACGTTTTCGCGAACCATGATCAGGTCAATCCCTCGTCCACTGTAAGGGGTTTTAACGCCAGGAATTTCTCTGACAGGCCGAAGATTGCCATAGGTTTCAAACAACTTGCGAAGGGTAACGTTGGCACTTTTTTCGCCATACCCGACCGGTGTGCCCAAAGGACCCTTCAAAACCACACGCGTATCACGAATAGATTCGATGGTGTCTTGTGGAACTCCGGAGGGGAGGCCCTGCTTAAAAACCTTTTCTCCCGCATCATGACGATCCCATTCAATTTTAACGCCGGCTGCGGCGATAATTTTTACGGCAGACTCAACAACTTCAGGGCCGATACCGTCGCCAGGTATGAGTGTGACTCGCTTCTTTCCGTCTTTCGTGGTTTTGAAACTCATGGATGGAACTCCTTCAGTAAATTGGTGGCCGATTGTAACAAAGCGAAAGGCAAGTCTGTTACAATGCGCTATCAAATTGCCAAAGGAGTTTTTATGTCGAAGGATTTCGTATTCACAATGGTCAAGGTGGGGAAAATTTATCCCCCCAAAAAACAGGTTCTCAAAGATATCAACCTCTCTTTTTACTATGGCGCAAAAATAGGCGTTCTGGGACTCAATGGCGCCGGCAAAAGCACACTGCTCAAAATTATGGCGGGAGTGGAAAAAGATTTTATTGGTGAAGCTTTTCCTGGGAATAAAATATCGGTGGGATACCTTCCCCAAGAACCCCAGCTGGACGAGAACCTCACTGTTAAAGAAAATGTGGCGCAGGGCCTTAAACACATCACCGATCTCATCCAACAATATGAAGATATCAGCGGTAAATTCACTGAGAACATGGACGCAGACGCGATGGACAAATTGCTCAACCGTCAAGCCGCGCTTCAGGAGCAAATTGAAGCCGTCAATGGCTGGGAATTGGACCGCACACTGGACATCGCCATGGACGCGTTGCGGCTTCCCCCTGGGGACTCGCAAGTTGCTCATCTTTCTGGTGGTGAAAAACGCCGGGTTGCGCTCTGCCGCTTGCTTCTTCAATCCCCCGATCTTTTGCTCCTAGACGAGCCCACCAACCATTTGGACGCGGAAAGCGTGGCCTGGCTGGAGAATTTTCTTAAGAATTATAAAGGGACGATTGTGGCTGTGACTCACGACCGATACTTTCTAGACAATATCGCCGAATGGATTTTAGAACTCGACCGAGGAGAAGGTATTCCGTTTAAGGGCAACTATTCCTCCTGGCTGGAACAAAAATCTAAACGGTTGGCCATGGAAGAAAAAACAGAAAGTCAACGCCAAAAAACTCTTGAACGCGAACTGGAATGGATTCGAATGGGAACCAAAGGTCGACAAGCCAAAGGCAAGGCCCGGGTGGCTCGATATCAAGAACTCCTGGAGCAAGATCCGATTAAGGTGGCTGAAAATTTAGAAATTTATATTCCGCCCGGACCACGTCTGGGTGATGTGGTGGTGGAAGCCAAAGATTTGGGAATGGCCTTCGGAGACGACATCCTCTTTGAAAATGTGAATTTCACCGTTCCTCCCGGTGCGATGGTGGGAATAATAGGAGCCAATGGAGCAGGGAAAACCACTCTTTTTAAGCTCATCACGGGAAAACTAAAGCCCACACAAGGGTCGCTGAGACTCGGAGACACCGTAAAGATTTCCCACGTTGACCAATCTCGCGACAGCTTGAATGATGAAAAAACGGTGTGGGAAGAAATATCAGGGGGCCTTGATGTCATCACGTTGGGGAAAAAAGAAATCAACTCTCGCGCCTACTGCGCGCGTTTCAACTTCTCCGGCCAAGATCAACAAAAACGGGTGGGCAGCCTCTCCGGTGGAGAACGAAACCGAGTGCATTTGGCCAAACAATTACAATCGGGAGGCAACTTGCTTCTCTTAGACGAACCCTCCAATGACTTGGATGTAAACACACTCCGCGCCTTGGAAGATGCCATTGTTGAATTCGCCGGATGCACCATCGTCATCAGCCACGACCGATGGTTCCTTGATCGAATCGCCACACACATTTTGGCTTTTGAGGGCGACAGTAAAGTGGTGTGGAGCGAGGGTAATTTCCAAGATTATGAAGCCAAACGAGTTGAACGGTTGGGCGCGGCGGCTGTTCAACCTCATCGCATTCGGTACAAGAAACTGACTCATTAATGGCTTTTTCAATTAGGAAAAAGGTTATTGGATCAAAAGAAATTTCTTTTCTGATTTGTGAGCCCTTGGAAAAAGCAGGATTTGTTCACGCGTTTGGGACGAGAACTTGTCCCGCCAGCCACCCGAATCATTTGTTGTCGGCTTTAAATACCACCCCCTCTTATTTGCGTTTGGCGAAACAAATTCATTCTGATATTCGCCTGATGGTGGACCACATCCCTCCCGGTGAAGGTGATGCGCTGATCACCCAACGGACCCGATCATTTGTCGGAGTCAAGACCGCCGATTGCGTTCCTGTGCTTGTGGCCGACATCAAAACCCGAGTTGTCGCGGCTATTCATGCCGGCTGGCGTGGAACCCACCTACGCATTGCGGAGAAAACCATCCATGACCTCAAAAAACATTGGGGGGTTCATCCAAAAAACTGTATTGCGGCCATTGGCCCCAGTGCCTGCGGCCGCTGTTACGAAATTGGCCCGGATGTGGTGGGCAAATTTCGAAAAGAATTTTTTGAAGAAGCAGAAAGTTTTATATCTGAAACTTCTCAAAAAACCGCGTTTATGGACACGTCCAAAGCCAATGCGCAACAACTCATGAATACAGGCCTTCTGCCGAACAACATCTATCTTTCATCCCATTGCACCATGCATCAGAATCAATTTTTCTTTTCTCATAGGAAAGAGGGGAAACATAATCCCACACTTGGTCGACAACTCAGTGTCATTGCTTCTGTCGGCTGATGTCACTCCATTATTTCATTGATGGGTACAATCTCATTTGGTCGGCCGAAAATTTCGGAGGAGGGAAGCTACAGGATCAACGGGAATGCCTCCTTCGATTTTTAGAACGAACTCACCCAGCCGGAAGCGCCGTCAACAAAATAATTGTGGTATTCGATGGAAAAGAAGATGTGGACAGCCCCCCTTGGCGGGGCACGGTGCGCGTGATTTTTTCTAAGGGTGAAACCGCGGACGCCGTTATCAAACGCAGTGTCGACTTATTGAGCAACCCCCGCAACGCCGTGGTGATCACCGATGACCGCGATATTCAGAAATGGGTGAGTTCTTCCAAAGCAAAAGTCATGGGCTGCAAAGAATTTTTAAGAACCGCCACCAACAAACCCAAACGATCTGCCACGCCCGCCAAGCTGGATTCAGACACCGCCCAGGGGATCAATGAGGAATTCAAAAAACTCTGGCGGGTGGATTAATTCTCCCCCACAATCACGGGATTGAGAAGCGACAACTTATTCAGCAGGGCCGGAACACCAGGCAAACGCAACAACAAGGTCCGAACGCCCCAAAAATAGATTCTCTTCAAGAAAAACCGAAGCGCATTGTCCCACGGGGCCTTTTTGGGAGCACGTGAATAGGTTAGAGAAGGAACAACCGTGACATTTTTAAACCCCACCCGTTCTAAATAATCGATGTATTCGCTTGTTCGGTAAATGTGTTCATTCCCACCATAATGCCCCACTTTTTCAGGATGCTCTTCCATCTGACGAAAAAACCAAGCTTTGCTCCGGTAAAACTTAAGCACGGGTTCAAACAAGAAAATTTTCCCACCCGGAACCAAAACCCGACGAGCGCCGGAAAGGGTTTTGTCCATGTCATCACAATGATGCAGGCTGGAATAAAAGACCACCAATTCAAACGGGCCTTTGATTTGATCGATCACTTCCCCGATCCCTTGGACCACCTGCGCTTTTATGCCCAACCTGGAAAAGTTGGCGTCCATGTCTTGGCAAAGTTTCAGCGCCGGCTCAACGCAAGTCACGTCAAATCCTTTTAAGGCCAAATAGGCCGATGTTAAACCATAGGCCACCCCGACATCCAAAACCCGTCCAGGTTTAAACATAAGAGGAATTCGGGTGATATCCAGATACTCAAAAGATTGTTCAACATAACGAACCAAATCTTCAGCCGTTTTAAATTGCGAGAAAATTTTTTCTCCATCAGAGGTTCCGGAAAAAAAAGTCATTTCTTTTTCAAGCTCAATTGATTTTGGAAATAGGATTTGGGTCACAGACATGGCGGGTTTTATACATTATTAATGGTTTAATGCGGTTATGCGCCAGAAACCACCACTCAAAAAACACGTCTTTAACAGAAAAAAACCGGGGCAAGCTCCTCGACTCATCGAAGGTCGACTTGACATCAAAGGCACCGTTGGCTTCGTCATCACCGAAGAACCGGGGCAGACTGACGTCTTGATCCAAGGATCCAGTTTGCGCATGGCCATGAACAACGACCGAGTTCAAGTGAGGATTCGGTCAACCCAGAATGATGGGAGACGCGTGGGTGAAATCATCAAAGTTCTCGAACATGCCCGCACGTCCGTGGTGGGCGTCTTTAAAAGAATGCATGGCGTTCCTTTTGTTGAACCGGAAGGGAGCGCCAGTGTCATAAAAATTTTGGAGCTCAAAGGACTGAACCCCAAAGAAGACGATGTGGTGGTGGCCCGCATCACCCAATGGCCCACGGAACACAAGGGTGCAGCGGGAATGCTCGACAAAATCATAGGGCCTCGAAACCAACCCGGCGTTGACCTTGAGATTCTCATCAACAAATTCGAATTACCGAACCGTTTCCCACCTGAAGTGGAAAAAGAAGCCCTGGCTTATGGGAATGAAGTCCCATCTGCCGCGCTTAAAGGCCGCGAATTATTGTTCAACAAATCCGTTTTCACGATCGACGGGGCCGATGCCAAAGATTTTGACGATGCCGTTTCAATCGAACCTCTCCCCCAAAATCGTTGGCGATTGGGAGTGCACATCGCGGACGTGTCCAGCTATGTCCGCGAAAAAACCAGACTGGATCAAGAGGCCTATGAGCGTGGGACAAGCGTCTACTTAAGTGGAAGCGTTCTGCCCATGTTGCCGTTTGCGCTCTCGGACAACTTGTGTAGTTTACGGCCGGATGTCATCCGCCTTACACTTTCTTGTGAAATGGACATCGACCAAGGCGGAAATGTTGTTAATCGACGAGTATTTGAAAGCGCCATCAAAAGCGCCAAACGTTTTACCTACGACGAAGTTGAAACAATTTTAAATGGAAATAAACCAGCTGGCGTGGACCCCAAAATCATCAAGGATGTATTGGAGATGGGGGTTTTGGCTCGTCGCATTCGCAAAAAACGTTTTTCACGCGGCAGCCTTGATTTTGATTTTCCAGAACCCTACACCATCACCGATCCGCACGGCCGCCCCATTGATATCCGGCGACGTGAACGCCTCGAGGCCCACAGATTGATTGAAGATTTCATGGTTTTGGCCAACGAAACAGTGGCCACCTTCATGAGCAAATCGCCCTTCATCTACCGCATCCATGAAAAACCGGATCAGCTGAAACTCAAAACTCTACGCGCCACCCTCCAATCCGTGGGCGTGCCCGTCACACCGCAATTCGACCAGGGAAATCCCATGGCCCTTCAATCGGTTATTGAATTTTCCAAAGGGAAACCCATCCAACCGATGGTGCAAATGATGATCCTACGCAGCCTCAAACAAGCTGTTTATTCTGAACACAACAAAGGTCATTATGGCTTGGCCTCTGCTTGTTATACCCACTTTACATCCCCCATTCGGCGATATCCCGATCTCATTGTTCACCGCTTGGTCCGGGAAAAGTTGCACCATCGGTTCAATGCCGACCGGCAAAAGCAATGGAACACGATGATCCCCGTGATTGCCGATCATTCCTCCAAACGTGAACGCACCGCCGTGGAAGCCGAACGGGAGTTCCTGGACGTACAACGCGTCCGGCTCA
Organism: Elusimicrobiota bacterium; assembly: GCA_022072025.1. NCBI lineage: Bacteria > Pseudomonadati > Elusimicrobiota > Elusimicrobiota bacterium. Next base: position 6,259 of record JAJVIP010000020.1, on the reverse strand, counting down.
TGGAAAAACAATTGGGGAAGACATTTTCTGGATCGATTTCAGGGGTCACGCGGTTTGGATTGTTTGTGGTCCTCAAAGAACCTTTTGTGGAAGGGCTGATCCATATGACCAACTTAAAAGACGACTACTATTTCTTCGATGAAGTCCGTGTTACTTTACGGGGAAAACGCACCGGCCGCATGTTTCGGATGGGACAACCTGTCAAAATCCTGCTTGCGGGAGCCAACATCCTCAAACGGCAATTGGATTTCGAACTGATCCCTTAACCGGTGACGTCACGAGTTTTCTCCAGAGCGAGAACGAAAGCTTCCACCACCCGAGGGTCAAATTGCGTCCCGGAACCTTTTCTAATTTCATTCAAGGCGTCCTCATTGCTTAAAGGAGGCCGCCAGGGTCGAACCGAGGTCATGGCCCCCCAAGCGTCCAATATGGCCACGATACGAGCCCCCAAAGGAATCTCTTCACCGCTGAGTCCCTCTGGATAACCTTTCCCATTGAACCACTCCTGATGGTACAGAACCATCGGGGCCACCGGCGCCAACATGGTCACAGGCGCCAAAATCTTGTAACCAATCTCCGGATGCTTCTTGATGGCCTCGAATTCCTCGGGCGTTAATTTCCCAGGTTTCTTCAGGACGCTGTCATCAATAGCGATTTTTCCAACATCGTGTAGAAGAGCCGCAAATTCCAAGTAATAAATAAATTGCTCGGGCATATTGAGTTCTTGGGCCACAAGGCGGGCCAAGTGTCGCGCTTTTTTTGTCTGTCCTATCGTTGAAGCGTCGCGAGAATCTAAAATCTCCGCCAAGGTTTGCACCAATTCCAAATAAAATTTTTCTCTGTTGCTGGCCATCTCATGATTTTCCACCACCAAGGCCAACTGTCTTATAAACATAGCGATAAGATCAAGTTCTCGCGGGTTCAAGGCAGAATCCCCTTTTCGAATAAAGCGAAAAACACCCATCACCCGGGCCGACACCACCAATGGAACAGCCAACGTACTTTGAGGTTCGGATACAATTTCATTGTCTGTCAACAGAACAGGGACTCTGGTTTTGGCCGCTTTAACCAAAGCATCCGCTTCATTAAAATCCAAACGAACACGGATTTCTTTGATACTTGTATCCAGCCCGCGCGCCACCGTTAATTCCAATTCTTGAGAGGACTCATGCAAACACCAATAGCTGGCTCCATCCGCCCAAAGCAAAGCTCGAGATTCATCGAGAGCGATGGTCTGCCAATTGTTCTCATGTATCTCTCCCATGGCGCTTTGAAGGTTGGGAAGAGCGCGCGATAGGATATGAATACGCGAAGTTTGGAGGTCCAATTTTTTCTGATTGATCTCCAAGGCTGATTTATAGGCCTGTTCACGTCGGTGGGCATTTTTGGCCCCCGCCCAGAAAATAAAGGCCATTACAATGATGAGAAACAACAGAAAGATGATAAGGGTATTTGAAAACATAAATTCAATGCTCAATTTAGAGGCAAATTGAGTTGATTTCAAGCCGTATTCAAATTCTTTAAAAGACTTGAAAGGTGGCGGGGATGGGAACATCCTCATTATTAGCCATGGAAACAATGACCGACAAATCAATGCGAATTGGCTTCGGATACTCTTCTCATCCGGATCATTTTCAACGGGGCCGAGAGGCCGCCCAATCAGTGAAACAGCAGTTACATGAGAGTTCCCTTCAATTGGTATTGGTTTTTGCGCCGTCCACTCTGCACTTTAAAGATTATGTTGAAGGAGCTCGCCTGATCATCGGAGAGGATTGCTTGGTAGCGGTACCGGTCACGAACACCTTTTCCAATGAAACAAATATCGTTGACACGGGATATGTGATTGGTCTTCAAACTTCCAATACCCAAATTTCGATTGGTTCTTTAGAGATGGATTCCAAAGCAATATGGCGAGGCAGCACTTCCTTGATCTCATCTTTTCGACATCATCGGGGGAATGCGCTTCGAGAATTTTCCAATCGAGGATGCCTGGTATTCACCCACAACTTGCAAGAAGCTGAACTTCAAGTTGCCAACACCCTTGGAATTGATTTGGGTCTTGAATCATGGCTGATAGGAACATCCACATCAAATCCAAGTGAATCTCCCCTCATATGCCTCAATAGGACAATTAAGCACGGTATGTTGGGAATCGAATTTCTCTCTCATTCACCTTGGGGGCTGGGATCAGTGGCGGTGGGCGCATTTGGATCACATCAAGAGGTCCTTCAAGAAGCCACAAAGACGGCGCTGCGGGAAGCCGCTGCCCATATGCAAGATGCTCCCCCTTGTCTTGGCCTCTTGATATATGATTTCAATCAACAGACGAACATTTCCAACCCTCTAAATAATTTGGCTCCGGCCAGTCATCTTCTTCCAAACATTCCACTCCTGGGCTTCTCAACAACAAATTTATTCATAAGAAGGACCCAGAGAACGGTTCCCCAACTCAACGACACCGTGATTGCCTTATTGGTACCTGCATGAAAATCGAAGTTCCCGCTCTTGATCAAAAAAATCAGATTGCCTTCTCGTTGTTCCCCGAGTTCCTGGGTCGCTTAAGGCGAGAATTGGCTTGGTCTATTGGAGAATCTCGGGCGAATGGAGTTTTAACACGCGCGGGCCTGTCTTGTGGACAATCTGTAGCCATGAAAAATTCTGAACCGCTATCCGCCCATAGGGATCTTGGAGAATTCGTGGAAATATCGGACCCAAATTCAGAAAAATTTATTTTTGAATTAAAAAATTCAATCGAGGCCAGCGAATATTTGAGGTATTTCCACGCTGGAAAATCAAGGTGTCAATGTTGGTTCATATCAGGATATCTCGCTGGATATAACAGCTGGAAAAATGGGGTTCCACTTTATTTCTTAGAAACACACTGCCTGACAAAAGGAGACACCACCTGCCGATTCATGGGTCAACCAAGGATGGAATGGAATAAAGATGGCCATAAAGATTTAAGTGTGTACGAAGAAAATGACATGGCACTTGAACTTCTTAACACCCATCAACAACTTCATTTAACAAAAGACCGCTATCAAAACTTGTTCGAACAATCGAATTTGCCAATTTTCATCAGCGATCCAAATTCCGGGATAATTTTTAACGTCAATCAAGCGGCGGTTGAACTCACCGGGCACTCCAAAGACCAATTATTAAAAATGACCCTTTTTGACTTGTGTCATCCCCAGGAACACAACCAGCTGATGAATGACTTCAAGAGTCTCATGAACGGTAACACCCTTTCAGAAAGAGAAATGTCCATTCTTAGAAAAAATGGATTGATCCGTTCAACGGCGCATTCCGGGAAAATCCTTACCTATGGAGGACAAATCGTCGTGCAATCGATCATGCGAGATATAACAGACCTGAAGCTGTCCAATCAAAAAGAAAAAGATTTATACCATCAATTGGTGCGAAGCGAACGTTTATCGAGCATTGGCCGATTGGCTGCTGGAGTCGCGCATGAACTCAAAAATCCGCTCGGCGCCATCCGAAACGCCATTTACTACATCCAAAATGCATTAAAAGGAAATCCTCTCTTAGAAACAGACCCCCATCTGAAAACCATCATCAAACTGGCTGAAAGTGAAGTGGACTCATCGGTGGTGATCATTGGAGAGCTGTTGGATTATTCTCACGTGGTTCAATTGGTTCCCAGGAAAACCCATCTCAATGATGTCCTTGAGAATTTACCCAACATCATAAAAATTCCTGAAAATATTTCCCTGATATGGGATTTGGACGTAAGGCTTCCCTCAGCCATGGTGGACCCGGACCGTCTCAATCAAGTTTTTTGCAACATCTCTTCCAACGCCATTCAAGCCATGCCCAAAGGAGGGACTCTCACAATCAAATCTGGTTTTGTCATTGAAACCACCCAAATGGACAAGCCCAATCAAGAATTTATCGACATAAGTTTCGAAGACACCGGAGCCGGAATTGATCCGTCCCACTTGGTTAAAATTTTTGAACCTCTCTTCACCACCAAAACCACAGGAACGGGATTGGGACTGGCCATTAGTCGAAACATAGTCGAAAAACATGGCGGACAAATACTTGTAACAAGCCAGGTTGGAAAAGGAACCAATTTCACCATCAGGTTACCACTAAAAATTGAAACCAATATGGAGGAATGATCATGATAAATAACCGAATATTATTGGTGGACGACAACAAAGGGCAACGTGTCACCCTGGAAAGCATTTTAAAAACAGCGGGATTCCAAGTGGTCTCTGCCGACTGCGGTCTGGCTGCCTTAAACGCCGCGGAGTCCAATGATTTTGCAGCCGCACTTTTGGACATTAAAATGCCAGACATGACGGGCATTGATGTACTTAAGTCAATCAAAGGAAAAATGCCTGAGCTGACCGTCATCATGATGACGGGTTACGCCGAAACTGATTTTGCTATTGACGCGCTGAACTGTGGCGCCACCGCCTATTTGCTCAAGCCTGCCAATATTGAACAAATCAAATCTCTATTAAATCAGGCCATCGAACATCAGAGGCTTATCGAAGAAAACAAGGCCATGGGTGCGGCTTTGATGGAATGGAACGTCAATCTTGAGAGAAAAGTTAAAGAGAGAACCGCGCAACTTGAGGAAGCGCACCAAATCACCTTAAGTTTTTATGAGGAACTTAAAAAGAATTTTGAATCGACACTGGAGGTCCTTTCAATTGCTATCGACCAAAGGGACCCTCTTACTGCCAGTCATTCCTTTCGCGTCACCGAATATGCCATTGAAGTGGGAAAAGCCCTGAAGCTTCATAATGAAGAGTTAGAAAAGTTACGTTATGCTGGGCTCATGCATGATTTGGGGAAAATTGAAATTAAGGAACATATTTTGAGAAAGGAAGGCTCTTTAACCGCCGACGAATATCATGAGATCCAAACCCACGCCAATGGAACATTTAGTCTGTTGTCTAAATTTAAATTTCGAAGTGGCCTCATTGATGTGCCTGCCATCGCTTCAGGGCATCATGAACGGTTTGATGGAAATGGATATCCTCGTGGACTCAAAGGGACCGCCATCCCATTGGGAGCGCGCATACTGGCGGTTGCAGACGTTCTTGATGCCATCACATCCAAACGCCATTACCGAAATGCCATGTCGATTCAAAATGCCCTTGCCATCATCAAACGGGAAGCGGGTGGTCATTTTGATCCCATCTGCGCAGAAGCCCTTATGAAAATGAGTTTGACCAACTTCATAAAAATCCATCTGGTCGAACATTTGGAAAAACTAGAAGCGGCTGATCTTGTCGTCCTCCAACCCTATACGCTGCAACAACTCGTCACATTCTGCGAGATCAGCAATCCCAATGATGAGGCACTCGATATTTTAAAACGCTTCCACAAGTATTATCAGGGACCGATCCCCACCGCTTTTGAAGGAAAAATTTCTCCGGCCCCGCGGTTTGATCGCCCCACCCCCAACCCCCTCGATAAAGAATCCTCCTCGAATTGCTAGTATCCCGCCCTTCGTTGAAATAAATTCTGGAGGATATTCATGTCTGTTCAAGACACACTTGTTCTTATTAAACCCGACGCCGTTAAACGCAACCTGACTGGCCAGGTTCTGGCCAAACTTGATGAAGCCAAACTTTCATTGGTGGCAGGACGCTTGATGCTGGTGAGCGAGAAATTGGCCAACGATCATTATGTCGATCATGTCGGAAAACCTTTTTTCCCCCAACTCATTGAATACATCACTGGAAAACTCCATGGAGGAAACGTCCCGGTGATGGCGCTTGTGTACCGAGGAGAGGATGCCATTCAAAAAATCCGCGCATTGGCGGGTGAAACAAATCCAGAAAAAGCCAAAACCGATACCATTCGAGGCATGTTTGGCCGCATCACCACGGCCGGCGTTTTTGAAAATGTGATACATGCTTCAGCGAACCCTCTTGAAGCAGATCGAGAAGTGAAGTTGTGGTTCAAAAAAGAAGAATTCGTTAAGTAATCAAAATGCTTCGGGGAAAAAAATAGGGGGTCGGACCCCTAACCAAATCCGACCCCCAAAAAACCGATCTAACAATTGAAATCTGTTTAATTGCTGGGTCTATTTTGTCACAAGTGAGATTAAGATTTCATTAAGGTTTGGTTAATTTTGAATTAAGAAATTTGGAGACAGTTGCGAAATGGGGGCACTTTTTGAGCAGGATCACTCAGGAGTGTTTTCGACGGGAAAAATGCGGTTTTCGACGAGAAATGGGGCTATTTATCGATTTCAACCACGATGAAATCGTCGTGA